>DASQKT010000232.1:0-4560 GCA_035630415.1 Skermanella sp. | reverse complement strand
GTGATGGGCCGGTCCCGAAAGACCAGCTTGCCCTTGATATTCGCCGGCTGGTCCAGATCGGGAGCCAGCACCTCCACATTGACGCGATCGACCTCATAGGAGGCGCCACTGCGGGCATCGAAATAGCTGACCTTGCCTTCGACCAGTTCGACCTCGCCGAAGCGCAGTTCGGGCAGGCCGCCGGCCGGCTCGGTTGGGGTGGGGGCCGGCTGCGTCGGCGCCTGAGCCGTCTGGTTTTCCAGCACCCAGTTCGGGCGGCCCTGAGCATCGACCTCCAGCGCTATATGCGGCTCGCGAAGCACCAGCTTGTCGATCTCGACCTGGCCGCTCAGCAGCGGCCAGGGCTTCAGTTCAAGCTCCAGCTTGCCCAGCCGCGCCATCTCGGCGCTGCGGGCGCCGGGAGGACCGGCGAAGGCGACTTGGTTCAGCTCGACCGCCAGCTTGGGCAGCAGCGACAGCGAGATCGGTCCCTCGATACGGAAGACGCGGCCGGTGCGCTGCGTCACTTCGGCTTCGATTCGCCCCTTGTACTGTTCGACGGGAACAAGGAACGGCACGGCTATCGCGGCCCCGACCAGGACGACGGCGACAACTGCGATGCCGATCAGGAACTTTCTCATCGAATATCTCCTTTTCTTCGCAAGCCGTCCCCGGAAGGCACAATTCACGATCGACTAGACCAATGAACACCGGAGCACCGGTTTACGGACCGCCTTCCAGTCGCTACATCTGACCGGATAGAGCGCTTTCCCGTATTTCCCACCATGTGGAAACGTCATGCGCCTTTGTGGCGGGACCGCCAAGGATGAAATTGCAGGCATCCATGATCTATCCTGCTAATATGCAAATCCAAGGATGGTCACGCCCACGTAAGGCAGGCCGCAATGCGGGGGAGAGGAACAAAGGACACCATGAGCAGCACAGTGACCGCTTCCAGATCCGGTTTCCCGACACCATCCCCCATCATCGATCCATTCGGCCGCAGCGTCAGCTACCTGCGCGTTTCGGTAACGGACCGTTGCGACTTCCGCTGCGTTTATTGCATGGCGGAAGATATGACTTTCCTGCCTAAGGCGGAAGTGCTCACGCTGGAAGAGCTGGACCGGATCTGTAGCGCCTTCGTCAACCTGGGCGTCACCAAGCTGCGCCTGACCGGCGGCGAACCGCTGGTCCGCAAGGGTATCATGAACCTGATACGCTCGCTCGGCCGTCATCTGGACAGCGGTGCCCTGAAGGAGCTGACGCTGACCACCAACGGCAGCCAGCTCGAACGCTACGCGACGGAGCTTTACGCAGCCGGCGTCCGCCGCATCAACGTCAGCATCGACACGCTCGATCCGCACAAGTTCGAGGCGATCACGCGCTGGGGCAAGCTCGACAAGGTGCTTGCCGGCCTGAAGGCGGCGCGCGAAGCGGGTCTGGCGATCAAGATCAACTGCGTGGCGCTAAAGGGCGTCAACGACGACGAATTCGACCGGCTGGTCGCATGGTGCGGCGACGAAGGATTCGACCTGACCTTCATCGAGGTCATGCCGATGGGCGATATCGGCGGCGAGACCCGGCTGGACCAGTACCTGCCGCTGTCGCTGGTGCGCTCCAAGCTGGCGGAGCGCTGGACGCTCAACGAGATCGACTACAACACCGGCGGCCCCGCCCGCTATGTCGAGGTGCAGGAGACTGGCCGGCGGATCGGCTTCATCACGCCGCTGACCCATAACTTCTGCGAAAGCTGCAACCGCGTCCGCCTGACCTGCACCGGCACGCTGTTCATGTGCCTGGGCCAGGAAGACGCGGCAGACCTTCGGACACCCGTGCGGATCAGCGACGACGATGGTCCGCTGATCGACCGCATTCACGAAGCCATCGGCCGCAAGCCGAAGGGCCACGATTTCATCATCGACCGCCGCAACAAATCAGCACCCGTTCCCAGGCACATGAGCGTCACCGGCGGGTGAGTAAAGATCTGCGCCGGCAAGCACGCCACCGCAATGACAGACGAGCACCATGAGAGACATGCCGGTGGAACACCCCTTGGTCGCCTTCGTCGCCGCCGATACGAACGAGGCGCGGAACGCGCAGGTGCGACTGGCGCACCGCTACGGCAACACGCCGCTTGACCGGGCGGAAGTGGTCGTCGCCCTTGGCGGCGACGGGTTCCTGCTGGAAACGCTGCACCGGACCCTGTCGCGCCCGATCCCGGTCTATGGGATGAACCGGGGTTCGGTAGGCTTCCTGCTGAACGAGTTCAGCGAGGACGGCCTGATCGACCGCGTCGCCCGCGCCCAGAAAGTGACTCTCCACCCGCTCCGCATGTGCGCCACCCGCGTCGATGGGGAGCGCGTCGAGGGGCTGGCGATCAACGAGGTCTCGCTGCTGCGGGAGACCCGGCAGGCTGCCAAGCTGCGCATCACGGTCGACGGCGTCGTCCGCCTGCCCGAACTGATCTGCGACGGCTGTCTGGTCGCCACTCCCGCCGGCAGTACAGCCTATAACCTGTCTGCGCACGGCCCGATCCTGCCGCTGGGATCGAGCATCATGGCGCTGACCCCGATCAGCGCGTTCCGCCCCCGCCGCTGGCGCGGCGCCCTCCTGCCCCAGTCCGCCCGGATCGTCTTCGAAGTCCTGGAAGGCGTCAAGCGCCCGGTCAGCGCCGTCGGCGACTTCACCGAGGTCCGCGACGTCGCAAGGGTCGAGATCAGGGAAGACCGTAGCGTTTCCCTGACGCTGCTGTTCGATCCGGAGCACAATCTGGAAGAACGCATCCTGAAGGAGCAATTCGCGCCGTAGGGTGGGATGCCTACTCCAGCCGCCGGTCAACCCACTCGCATGTCAGCAGGTCGTCGAAGCGGCCGATGAAGGTCAGCCCGGCCTCCATCTCGTACTGCCAGCGCACCTCGTTCCCGTTGTCGCGCAGGACACGGAACAAGGGTCCGTAGCTGGTAACTTCCTGGTCGGTCTTGTCCAGGCAGATGACTTCGAACGGACCTTCCCGCGCCAGTTCCAGCGTAGGCGCCGGAGCTTCGTCGTCGGCGGAGTTGCCGGTCATGGCGCAGGACGGCAGGACCGCCATGATGAACGGCAGCAGGGCGTGAAGAGAGAAACGTATAGGCGTTGGCAAAGGCGTCGGCATCACGGAACCGGGAACGGCATCGGGGTGAACACCCCGTTTATCGGGGCGGCCGGACTGGCGCGCAATGGTGCATTGGTCAGGTAATCCGCCTTATTCGGCGGCATCCAGTTTACCGGCGTCGCGGGCATAGACCGCCAGCCGGCCGATCAGTTCCGTCAGATGCGACTTGAGGCTGGCAAAGCCCTCATGCTTTTCCAACGTGTCCTCGTTCATGTAGAGGCCGCGATGGATTTCCAGTTGAAGGCTGTGCAGGCCACGCGACGGATTGGAATAACGCCGCACCAGTTCGACCCCCTTGTAGGGATCGTTCAGCTTCACCCTGTAGCCCAGGCTTTTCAGGAATCCTGCAACGTAGCGGGTAAAATCGGGGTCGCAGGTCGTGCCGTCGCGGTCGCCCAGGATGAAATCGGCGCGGGTCGAGGGATCGCGGCCGAATGTGGGCATGGAATGGCAGTTCAGGTGATAGACCGAACCGAACTGGCGATAGAGGCCATCGAAGGTCTCGGCGATCTGCTCGTGGTAGGCCCGATAGTATCGATCGATCCGCCACGCAACCTGTGCGACGCTAAGCCGCCCGTCATACATCGGCATTCCCGGCCGGCACAGGCGGCGGACAAGTCCCATGCCGGCGAAGCTCTTTTCGCTGGGGTGGATCGGCTCCGGCCAGGGAGATGCCAGCAGTTCCGGCTCGATGTCGTCGATGGCCCGGTTGACGTCGATGTAGCTTCGCGGAAAAAGCGCGCTGATCACGGTCGCACCATGTTCGGGCGCTGATGCGATCAGTTCATCGACGTGGGTATCCTCGGCTTGGCGGAGCGCCCGGAACGGACAAACGAAGCCGAAATCGCGCGGATAGACGTTGCCGCTGTGCGGTGAATCGAGGATCAAAGGCACGCGCCGACCCTGCGGATCGTCACGGACCAGAACATCTTCGATTACAAAGCTCATGCGCACTCCGTCCGCCCGCAGCAGCCCGCACCGCCACAAGCCACATTCACTACAGCGTTTCCAAATTGTGACACTCTCCGGTATAGCCCGGCTAGTTATAACCGTCGATGGAAACTTTCAGCACGGCCGGCATGCACATGGATGCCTGCAAGGATGGGCTGCCAAGGATGCGCAACCGAATGCATATCTGCATCGTCAGGCACCGTACCGGTTTGTCCAAGGCGTCGGAAAGCTTATAGTTCAGGTGCCGGCATGAGCAAGGCCAGCGCGCAAACACTTTGGGGAACGATACCCTTGACCGACACCGCTTATCGGATCGAACTGAAGCCGCCGGATATAGCCGCCTACCGATCGGGCAATACCGGGATCGATTTCGTCACGACCTTCGACAGCGGGAAAAGCGGTCCGCACGTACTGGTCAACGCTCTCACCCATGGGAACGAGCTGTGCGGCGCCATAGCGCTCGACTTCCTGTTCCGCCA
>DASQKT010000231.1:0-6620 GCA_035630415.1 Skermanella sp. | reverse complement strand
CGTCCCTTCCGGCAGTTCGTAGCAATGGTCGGCGATGGCTCCCGCCGTGGTCAGCCAGATGTCGTCGCGCCGGGCCGCTATATGGGCGAGCGCCCGGCGCAGGTGCCGCAGCCGGTAGGGCTGGCCGACCAGATAGGCATGCAGCGCTATGCCCATGACCAGCGGCCCTTCGGCCGCCTGCTCCAGCATCTCGTCGAACTGATCGACGATCATGTCAGCGAAATCCGCCGCCGTGTCCTTGCGGCCAACGATCGACGGGATATCGTTGAGTTCCTGCGGATAGGGCACCGACAGAAGTCTGCCGGTCCTCGTCTTCAGCCAGACCGGCTGGTCGTCCATGCACCAGTCCAGCACGTAGCGGTAACCCTGCTCATGCAGCAGGTCGGGCGTCACCCGGCTTTCCGATATCCAGGGGCCGAGCCAGCCCGTCGGCGCCTTGCCTTCCCGTCGCGCGATCTCGGCGGTGCTCGCGGCGATCAGCGCCGCCTCGGCGGCTTCATCCAGCGTTCCCTGGCGGGCGGCATTGGTCCAGCCATGGCCGACGATCTCGTCACCCCTGTCGCGGAACGCCGCCACCAGTTCCGGGCAGTAGCCGTACAGCGAGCCGTTGACCAGCACCGACGCCGGATAGCCGAGCTTGTCGAACAGGTCGAGCAGCCGCCACGCGCCGACGCGGTTGCCGTAGTCCCGCCATGCGTAGTTGAGGACATCCGGCTGCGGCCCGGCCGCGCAAAGCTCCGCCCCCATCCCTTCGCCGAACGCGAAATGCTCCAGGTTGAGGCCGATATAGACCGCCAGCCGCTTTCCCCCCGGCCAGTCCCAGGCCGGCCGGCCCTTGATCGGCGAATAGGCGTAGCGCCCATGGTCCGGCAAGCTGCCGCCCGAATATCCATCCATGCCGGGAATCCCCTTGAACGATGCCGTCTCAGTCGGACGGCCAAGTTAACCGACGGAGCCCAGGCGATCCGAGGGTCCAATGCCGGTACCCCTGTGGCGCGATAGCCCACCCCCGGCTCCATCCGGTCGCGCTGATTGACAGGTCGTACTCCTTTCGGTTCTCATACTAAGAAATAAGCAAAAGGAGGACTCGCATGACCCCCGTCCAGAGATTGGCGATCGTGGCGCTGGCATCGGCAGCCGCGACAGTCCACGCATTTCCCGCTTTCGCCCAGACCGCCGATCCGGCGGAGCCAGCGCCGGTCGAAGCTGCGGCACCTGCGCCGGAGCCGCCGAAGGCCGATATCGCCAGCGCCGTCACTTGCCAAGTGCTGATAAGCCAGTTCGACGACAGCGTGGCCGCCGCCAAGGTCGAGGACGGCGTGAAGGCATCGGCCCGAGCGCTTCGCGGCGACGGCAACAAGGCATGCAATGCCTGGAACTACGAATCCGGCATCGGCACCGTGCGGGTCGCGATAGAGACGATTGGCCGCAAGCCGGTGCGCTGATGCCGCAGCATGTTGCTGCCACATGGTTACAAAGCCGAAATCTTTGTAAATTAGTTTAGATTCAAGACAAAAAGAATCTCTCCAGCCGGACGATTGAATGCCCTGGCCAGCCCAGTTGCGGGACGGTCAGCAGGCTCTCTCGTCGCAGGGATGTCATGAAGCTCAAGACGACCATCGCAGCCGGGTACTTCACGGTCATTGGCCTCGTCGCCGTCGTCGGTGTGGTCGGACTGCTCGGCCTGTACCAATATGCCGGTTCCGTCGAGAACGGCACCGCCGCAACCCGCCTGTCGCTGGCGATGGGCGAGGTCCGAGCATTGGAATGGAGCGCCCTGCGGGGCGACCTGTCCGCGTCGGGGGAAGCACGAAACCGGCTGGCATCCATCGTCGATCAGTTCGCGACGCGCGGCATGGTGGCGGAGCAGGCCTCGGCCGACCGGTACGCGCAGGCCTTCCAGAGCTTCGTCGGCGTCGAGGAACGGCTGCTGGCGGGCGATGCCGTCATCGGCAAATCGGTCCAGCAGTTGGCGACGCTGTCGGACGTGCTGGTCACAGCGCAGGTCAAGCTGGCCCGCACCGCTGGCCACGACCTGGAAGAAGCGGAAGCGGCTGCACGGACCGCCACCACACTTGCCGACGTGGTCGAGTCGATTCGCGACGGCGTGGTCAACGCCCAGCTCGCCGAGATGGCCTTCCTGAACCACCCCGACAGCAGCGAGATCACTCCCGCGCTGGAAGCGCTGGACGTCGCGGCTGAACTCACGTCCCGCCTGCCTCCGGAAGATGGCGGACCTGCGCGCGAGATCATCGAAACCTACACCCTCTCGATCGGCGATACCTCCGCCGCCTATGCGGGGTATGAAAGCTACCGGGAAGTCATCCTCCGGCTGCTGAGCGAGATAGACCGGCTCCACTCCGCCCTGCCACCCGGCGCCGATGCGTCGACGCGGTTCGAAGCGGCGGAACTCACCGCCTGGGCGTGGCGCGCCCGCGCCAACGGCACCATCGGAGATGCACGCTCCATCCCGCGCGTCACCCATCCGGAACTGGACGCGATGAAGGCACTGGCGGCCCAGGTCATCGAACTGACCAGACAGATGGCCGCCGCCCGGTCCGAACTCCTCCAGCTCTCCACGGTCGACGAAGCGCAGTCGCGCGGCATCGCCTCCTCGATGGAAAACATCAAGGAGCGCTATTTCGCGACCCGCTCCGCCGCCGAAGCAAGGGCGGTGCAAGCCCGCGAAGGCTATATCAAGGCCATGTCCGCCGCCGACCGGGGGCGCCAGATCCGGGCGGCTTCGCTCCAGGTGGCGCTGGCGCTGTCCGACCTTTCATCCGGCAAGCGCGATGTCCTTCGGGAAGAGATCGCCGGCAATATGGCCCGAGTAGCCGGGCATCTGGACGAAATCGCCCGGCAGACCGGTGAAACCGACCATATCGGCACGATGCGCGCCTTGCTGGCTCCCCTGGAAGCCAGCTTCGTCAAGCAGATCGAACTCCAGTCCACGGCGGTTCGCCTGGCGCACGACATGAACGCCGCCGCCGTCGAAGCATCGCAGCAGGCACGCACCCTGTCGGATTCGGGACTGGCCGCTGCCGAGGCGGGCAAACGGGACTCGGTCGCCATCATCGTCACGACGCTGGCGCTCGCCACCCTGGCCGGGCTCGGCTTCGCCTTCA
Organism: Skermanella sp.; assembly: GCA_035630415.1. Lineage (GTDB taxonomy): Bacteria > Pseudomonadota > Alphaproteobacteria > Azospirillales > Azospirillaceae > Skermanella. Next base: position 3,495 of record DASQKT010000231.1, on the reverse strand, counting down.
TCCTGGGCCGCCATGTCTCGCTCGGCATCACGCGCATGAGCGACGCGATGAGCGCCATCGCCCACGGCCAACTGGACGCCGACATCCCCAACCAGGGGCAACGCGGCGAGCTTGGACAGATGGCCGAGTCGCTGGTCGCCTTCAAGAACAACGCCAGCCTTCGGATCGAAGCGGAGGAGCGGGCGGAAGGTGCTCGCCATCTGGCAGACAAGGAGCGCCAGGAGGTCCTGGGGCAACTGGCAGGCACCTGCGAAAGCCGCTTGCTGCCACTGGCGCAGCAAGTCTCTTCCGCGTCCCGCCGTCAATCCGACGACGCCCGCCAACTGCTTGATATGGCCGAGCAAGCCATGAAGCGTTCGGAAACGGTTGCCGAGGAGGCCGGAAGCACGGGACGCAACCTGGGCTCGGTCGCTTCCGCGACCGAAGAGATGGCAGCCTCCATCGCCGGCATCGCACAAAGCATGCTGTCCACCGCCGAGCTTGCGCGCCGAAGCGTGACGGAAGCCGACCGCGTCCGAAACAATCTGGAAAGCCTTGTTCAGGTCGCCGAAAGCGTCGGAGACGTGGTGGTCCTGATCCGCGAGATTTCCGAGCAGACCAACCTGCTGGCGCTGAACGCGACGATCGAGGCCGCCCGCGCCGGCGAGGCCGGCAAGGGTTTCGCCGTGGTCGCCAGCGAGGTCAAGAACCTCGCCAACCAGACCGCCCGCGCGACCGAGGAAATATCCGCCCGAATCGACGGCATCCGCGCCGAGACGCTGAGCGCCAGCGACGCGATCCGGGGGATCTCCTCGATCATCGAGCAGATGGACATAGCCACCGGCTCGGCCGCCGGTGCCGTGGAGCAGCAGCGCAGCACGACGCGGGAGATCGCCCGGACCACTCAGGGCGTGTCCTCCAGCGTCGACCGGATCGGCACCGACATCGCCGTCGTCAGCGACCGGGCCCGCGAAACCGAGACGGTCGCCCGTGCCCTTCAGACCGCCGCCGAGCGACTCGGCGGGGAAGCGGACGACATGGAACGGACGGTCAACGACTTCATCGCCTCGATACGGTCGCTCTGACGATAAGCCCTCTCTGAAAAGCGCGGATATAGTCTGAAAACACGCAAAATCTTAGCTTTAACAGATCGGAAGTCTTTAACTTAGATAGTCAAGGTATGATTCCAGCATCACACCTCGACAGCGCCGTCCATTCCCATCACGACCCTTTCCTGGTCGGACTAGCGGCGCTTATCTGCCTGTTCGCCTGCTATACCGCCCTCTCGCTCCTGGGCAACGCCGGCGAACCCACGCATGCCCGACGCCATTTGTGGGGTGTCGCTGCCTCGGTGGTCGCGGGCTGCGGTGCCTGGGCCACCCACTTCGTCGCCATGCTCGCATGGCGGCCCGACCTTCAGATCGGCTACGACCTGAGCCTGACGATCTGGTCGGTCGTCCTGTCCGTCACCGGCTCGTGGGCCGGTATTGCCCTGTTGCTGAACAGCCGCCAAGGGGATCGAAGCGCCGTCGCCATAGCCGGCGGCATCGCCGGTGCATCCATGTCCGCCATGCATTATGTGGGCATGGCCGCCGTCCGAATACCGGCGATCATCCATCACGACCGCCTGATCATGGCGGTTTCGGTCGCCGCCGGCGTCGGCATGGCCGCCGCCGCTTTCCTCATCGCTGTCCGGCCAGCCGGACAGCCGGAGCGGCAACCGGCGGGCAGGTCCTGCTATAGGCGGCGCATCGGCGGCGCCGTGGTTTTCGCCGCCGGCATCTGCGGCCTGCATTTCATCGGCATGGCCGGCATCTCGCTTGCCCCCAACCCGCTGCTCGACGTGGCGGGGTACGTCCTGGCCCCGACCTCGCTCGCCATCGCGGTCGCGGCGGTAACGATCATGATCGTCGCGTTCGGTCTGGCCGGTTCGATCATCGATCAGCATCTGGCATCCCGCGCCGTGCGCGAAGCGAACCGGCTGCGCAGCTATATTGCGGAACTGGAAGCGACTCAGCGGGAACTGAAGGCGACGACCCGTGAACTCACCGCGGCGCTGGAGGCCGCTGCCGCGGCCAGTCAGACGAAGTCGCATTTCCTCGCCACGATGAGCCACGAGTTGCGCACGCCGTTGAACGCCATCATCGGGTTCGCGGACCTGATGGTCACTGAAATCCATGGACCGCTCGGCGACGAGCAGTACCGGGATTATGCGCGACTGGTCAGCGATAGCGGGTCCCACCTGCTGAGCCTGATCAACGACGTTCTCGATCTCGCCCGCCTGGATGCCAGTCAGCTGAAGCTCGCCGAAGACATGATCGACGTGGACCGCATGCTTCACGAGTCGGTGCGGATGATCGGTCCCCAAGCCGCCAAAGCGGGTGTCTCGGTATCCTGGCGCTCGGAAGTTCAGGGCTTCCATCTGAGCGCGGATACGCGCCGCGTGCGGCAGGTGATGCTCAACCTGCTGTCCAACGGGGTCAAGTTCACGCCCCCCGGCGGATCGATCACCATCGACGCGAAGCCGAGCGGCAAGTCCGGCATCGGCGGCTTCACGATTGCGGTCACCGATACCGGTATCGGGATGTCGCCGGAGGAAATTCCGGTGGCGCTGGAGCGGTTCGGGCAGATCGACAACGGTCTCGACCGCCGCTTCGAAGGCACCGGCCTCGGGCTTCCGCTCGCCAAGCTGCTGATGGAAATCCACGGCGGCGCACTGATCCTGTCGAGTACGCCCGGCTCTGGCACCAGCGTGATCCTGTCGTTTCCCGCCGAACGGGTTCTCGCTCCGGCACCCGTCACACTTGCCGTCAGTCAATAAACCGCGATCCAAGCCGCAGTTCTGTTGCGATGCAATATAAAATCCCCTTGCGATAGTAATTTAGAGGATTGGCAAGCCGATTGTTGCATGCAACACTTTACGCATGCCCAAGACCATGCACAGGGCACGGCTAACATAACGCGTAAAAAGCGCGCTGGGAGGAAAAACGCAATGACCGAAGAAACGGGCAAACAAGCCGTTACGCCTATTACTGTCGATTCGAGTATTGATGAAGCCGCACCAGAAACCGAATCGCCTTCGTCATCCCGTCGCGGCTTTCTGACAGGCGCCGTTGCGGCTGCGGCCGGTACGGCGGCGGCTGGATTGTCGATGCCCAATATCGCCCGTGCCCAAACCGTGACGATGCGGGTTCAAAGCACGTGGCCATCGCGCGATATCTTCCACGAGTTCGCCCAGGACTACGTCAACATCGTCAACGGCCTTTCGGGCGGGCGGCTGAAGCTGGACCTGCTGCCGGCAGGCGCCGTCGTCGGCGCGTTGCAGCTTCAGGACGCCATCATCGCCGGAGCGCTCGACGGCGGCCACGGAGTAGCCGGCTATTGGTATGGCAAGAACAAGGCGTTCTCCCTGTTCGCGACTCCGCCGTCGTTCGGCTGGAACGCCAACCAGATGCTGGGCTGGATTCGCTACGGCGGCGGTCAGGCGCTCTATGACGAACTGGTCCAGGACGTGCT
>DASQKT010000230.1:0-5157 GCA_035630415.1 Skermanella sp. | reverse complement strand
CGTAGCGGTCGGTGCGCCGGTTGGTCGTCGGCGACAGGAACTGGTGCGGCAGGTAGCCGTTCGCGGCATGAACCTCGACCCCGTCGAAGCCGGCGGCCCAGGCATTGGCGGCGGCTTGGCGGTACTGCTGGACGATCTCCTCGACCTCGGCGGTTTCCAAGGCCCGCGACGGCGTCGCGGCGATCCGGACATAACGGCCATTGGCCAGGAGCGCCCAAACCTGCAAGGCGTCGAGGTCGTCGTTGACCTCCGACGGGGCCACGGGTTGGCGGTCTTCGAGAAGTCCTTGCGCCCCTACCCTGCCGCCGTGCCAGAGCTGGCAGAAGATCCGCCCGCCCGCCGCGTGGACCGCATCGACAACAGGGCGCCAGCCGGCGACCTGCTGGTCGGAATAGATGCCGGGCGCCTTCTCGAACGGAACCGACATCGGGGAGACGTTGGTCGCCTCTGTGATGATCAGACCGGCGCTCGCCCGCTGCTCGTAGTAGGTGGCGTTCAGTGCAGTCGGCACATCTCCCGCCCCTGCCCGGCAGCGGGTCATCGGCGCCATGACGATCCGGTTGGAAAGCGTAAGGTCGCCTAGCTGGAACGGGTTCGACAAACTGGTCATGGGTTCTCCTGCCGCCCGGCATTCAGGCCGAGTTCGGGTGCGGACCGCCGGCGTCGCCGCCGCAGCCTGTTGAAAATAAAAGAAGATCGCCGGTGAGGCGGGACCCGTATTGTCGGATCAGACCATCTTGCCGACGAAGAGCTTTTCGATCGTCATGTCGCGGAACGTGTAGGGAATCCCGCCGACACCGAGACCCGACTGGCGCAAGCCGGCGAACGGCATCCAATCGACGCGGAACGCCGTGTGGTCGTTGACCATGACGGCGGAGCCGTCGAGATGGCTATAGGCATGCATGGCGGTGGCGTAATCCCGCGTGAAGACGGCGGCCTGGAACGCGTAGGGCAGCGCGTTGGCCCTGCCGATCGCTTCGTCCAGGTCGTCATAGGCGTAGACGCAGACGACGGGGCCGAAGACCTCGCGGGTGGACAGGCGGCAGCCGGGCGGCGGTTCCAGCAGCACGGTCGGCGGATAGCAGGTCTCCGACAGCGGGCTGCCTCCGGACAGCAGTTCGGCGCCCCCCGATATCGCTTCCTCCACCCATTCATGGACGCGGGCGACTTCGCCGGGGCGGATCAGTGGGCCGACTTCCGTCTCCGCTGACAAAGGATCGCCGACGCGGAGTTTCCGGGCGGCGTCGCCAAGCTCCCGCGCGAACCGCTCCGCGATGGAGCGATGCGCGAAGACCCGCTGAACGGAGACGCAGACCTGCCCGGCATGATAGAAGCCGCCCTTGGCGACCAGCGGCACGGCCGCCACAAGATCGGCGTCCGGGGCCACGATGACCGGGGCGGCACCACCATGCTCCAGGGCGCATCGGGTGCCGGGAGCAAGGCGGGCGCGGAGGCTCCAGCCGACGGCGGCGCTGCCGATGAAGCTGAAGAAGCCGACGCGCGGGTCGGTGACGAGCTTTCCCGTCACCTCCCTGCTTTCCGTTACCAGAACCTGACACCACGCCTCGGGCAGTCCGGCTTCGCGCAGGATTGCCACGAAGCGCAGGCAGGACAGGGGCGTCGCCTCCGCCGGCTTGACGATGACCGGGCAGCCGGCGGCGATGGCGGGAGCGACCTGATGCACGATCAGGTTCAGCGGATGGTTGAAAGCACTGACCGCGACTACGACGCCGATGGGCTCGTGCGTCGTGAAGGCGATCCGGCCCAGCGAGGCCGGCGTGCCGCCCATCGGCACGACGCTGCCGCCCTCCGACCGCAGAAGCTCGGAGGCGTTGAGGACGCCGTCGATGGCCCGCGCCACCTCGGCGCGGGAATCGATGAGCGGCTTGCCGCCCTCCCGCGCCGCTTCGACCGCCAGATGTTCGGCCTGGTCGGTCATCAGGCGTGCCGCCTGACGCAGGATCTCCACCCGCTTGGCGGGCTGTAACCACGCGCTCCGGTCCCGGAAAAGACGATAGGCGGTGTCGAGCGCCGCTTCGACGGCTTCGGCGCCGCTGGTCTCGACGGTGTCGATCAGCCGGCCGTCGAAAGGGGCACGCACTTCGATGGTCATGTCGGTCAACCCTCCGGTTCGGATCAGCCTTGCGCTGAAGGCGCCTGATCCCGGTTGCGCAGTTCGTCCACCAGGACGCGGGTGTTCTCGGAGTAGTCCACCGGAACGGTGACGAGGTGGACGCCACCGGCGTCGAAGGCCTTTTCCAGCGTCGGGGCGAGCCCGTCGGCCGTCTCGACCCGCCATCCCGTGGCGCCGTAGGCGTCGGCGTATTTCACGAAATCGGGATTTCCGAAGGTCAGGCCCCAGTCGGCGAAATCGTCCACCGCCTGCTTCCAGCGGATCATGCCGTAGGCCTTGTCCTCCAGGATCAGCACGACGAGGTTCTGCTTGAGCCGGACGGCGGTTTCCATCTCCTGCGAGTTCATCATGAAGCCGCCGTCGCCGCAGACCGCCAGGACGCGGCGTTCCGGATGCAGCAGGGCCGCCATCATCGCCGAGGGCAATCCCGCACCCATGGTCGCCAGCGCGTTGTCGAGCAGCAGCGTATTGGCGACATGGGTGCGGTAGTTGCGGGCGAACCAGATCTTGTACATGCCGTTGTCGAGCGCCACGATGCCGTCCTCGGGGATGACCTGCCGGACATCGTGAACGATGCGTTGCGGCGTCAGCGGGAAGCGGCTTTCGGTGGCGCGGTCGAGGATGCGGTCCAGGATCTGCTTCCGCAGCGGCGCCAGCGCCGACGCCGTCTTGAGCTTGCCTTCGAGCCGGTCGGCCAGCAATGCGAGGCTGGGGCCGACATCGCCGACCACCTCGGCATGCGGGAAGAACACCTGCTCGACATTGGCGGGGGTGTAGCCGACATGGATCACCTTCGGCCCCTGCTCGCCCATGATGAACGGCGGTTTTTCGACCGTGTCGTGACCTATCGCAAGGATCAGGTCGGCCTTGTCGATCGCGTCGTGGACGTAGTCACGCTCCGACAGCGCCGCCGTGCCCATGTAGAGGTTGGAGCCGCCGCCGACCGATCCCTTGCCGGTCTGGGTCGTGAAGAACGGGATCTGGGTGCGGCGGACGAAGTCCGACAATCCTGCGGCCAGACGCGGGCGGCTGGCGACCGCTCCCATCATGACCAGCGGGCGTTCAGCCGACAGGATCATGGCCGCCGCGCGGTCGAGCGCCGCCGATGGGGCCACCGGAAGTTCGATCGGGTGCGGCGGCACCATCGCCAAGTCCGGCACCTCTTCCCCGGCGATGTCCTCCGGCAGTTCCAGATGGACCGGACCGGGACGCTCTTCCATCGCGACGCGGAAGGCGTCGCGCACCAGGGTCGGGATGACGGAGCCGCTGACGATCTGGCGCGACATCTTGGTCAGCGGCTTCATGGCGGCGACCACGTCGACGACCTGGAAGCGGGCCTGCCGGCTCGACAGGATCGGCTTCTGGCCGGTGATCAGGATCATCGGCATGGCGCCCAGATGGGCATAAGCCGCCCCGGTCGAAAGGTTGAGCGCTCCCGGACCGAGCGTGCTGATGCAGACGCCGGGACGACCGGTCAGCCGTCCATGGGTGGCGGCCATGAAGGCGGCGGACTGTTCGTGCCGGGTCAGCACAAGCTCGATGGAGGAGCGGCGGAGAGCTTCGACGACATCGAGGTTCTCCTCGCCGGGGATGCCGAATATCCGGTCTACCCCTTCGTTTTCGAGACAGCGTACCAGCAGCTCTGCGGCTTTCATGGTCGGGACTCCCTTGGATAGATCGCTGAGGGTCACGCCGCCCTGGAAAGGCCGGCGGTGACGTCGGCAGGCAGGTCGAGCGGAGCGTTGGCGCTGTCCAGGAACTCGACCGTCGTGAACACCATGTCAGTATCACCGATATTTTCAAGGTCGTGGATCATGAACTCGCCGGCGGCATAGGTGTGGTGACGGGTGTCGCCGGGCTGGTAGGCCATTTCCGAGACGCGGCCGTCGGCGAAGTGGGAGCGGCCCCGACCTGCGGTCACCGCCGTCCAGAAGTAGTCGAGCACATGGGTGTGGAAGGCAATGCGCTCGCCGGGCTTGAGGCTGAGGGACCAGACGCGGACCCGGTCGGACTGGGAAACCAGCCGGTTGCCGACCTGACCGTTGCCGGCCCTGGCCGCGAATTCCTCGCGGCGCTGAGGGGACCAGTCGGCGGGGGCACTCGGCCATTGCGTGATGACGGGCTTTTCCATGATGTGGCTCCTTAGGTGAAGCTGAGGCCGGTCTGGGCCTTGACGTGCTGGGCGGCGAAAGCCTGTTTGACGACATCGGCGGCGGCGCTCCGGTCGAGCCGGGAGACGACCCACGAAGTCAGGAACGCCAGCGGCACGGAGAAGAGAGCCGGATTGTCGTAGGGGAACGGGGCGGTGCCGAGCTTGAGGGTCACGGTCCAGACGCTGGGGCCGAGTGCCACCAGGATCAGCGCGCTCGACAACCCGATCAGGGACCCGGCGACGGCGCCCCGCGTCGTCAGGCCTTTCCAGGCGACCGACAGGAAGATGATCGGGAAGTTGGCGCTGGCCGCGATGGCGAAGACCAGACCGACCATGAAGGCGATGTTCTGGTTCTCGAACAGGATGCCGAGGCCCATGGCGACGACGCTGATCGCGATGGCGGCAAGCTTGGAAACGCGGACTTCCTGAGTTTCGCTGACGCGGCCCCGCCGCAGGACGCGGGCATAGAGGTCGTGGCTGGCGGCGGACGCTCCGGCGATGGTCAGGCCCGACACGACGGCCAGGATCGTGGCGAAGGCTACCGCCGAGATGAAGCCGAGCAGGACGGAGCCGCCGAGCGCATTGGCCAGATGAAGGGCCACCATGTTCGTCCCGCCGACCAGATTGCCGGCGGCATCCTTGAACGACGGATCTCCCAGCACGAGGGCGATTGCGCCGAAGCCGATCACGAACAGCAGCGTATAGAAGACGGTGATGAAGCCGGTCGCCACAAGGACGGACATGCGGGCCTGCCGGGCGTCGGCGACGGTGAAGAAGCGCATCAGGATATGCGGCAATCCTGCGGTGCCGAAGATCAGGGCGACGCCCAGCGACATGGCGGAGATGGGGTCCTTGACCAGCCCGCCCGGCG
>DASQKT010000229.1:0-6656 GCA_035630415.1 Skermanella sp. | reverse complement strand
CGACCGCTGGTCGGTGCTGGCGGGATACACCTATCTGGACGGCGAGATCACGGAGGCGAACGACGCGACCAAGGGCAAGACCTTGCAGAACACGCCGAAGCATTCCGGCTTCGGCTGGACGACGTACGAGGTGCTGGAGGGGCTGGAGGTCGGCGCCGGAGCGTATTATGTCGGCACCAGGTTCGCCAACAACACGAACACCGCCAAGGTGCCGGATTACTGGCGTCTGGACGCGATGGTGTCCTACACGATCAACGACGTCCGGTTCGCGCTGAACGGCTACAACCTGGCAGACGAGGACATCTACGAAGGCGTCTATCAGGGGCACGTGATCCCCGGCGCCGGACGGACCTTCATCCTCAGCGCCTCGGCGCGGTTCTGAAATCTACAAGGACTCCCAGGGTGCAGATTCAAATCCCCGACGTGCTGAGCGCCGATCAGGTGGCGCGGTGCCGCGCTCTCCTGGCGGCCGGAGAATGGGTCGACGGTCGGGTGACCGCCGGCCCTCAGTCGGCCAAGGCGAAGAACAACTTGCAGGTTCCGGAGAACTCCCGCGTGCTGCCGGAACTGCGGGAAATGGTCTTGCGGGCGCTGGACGCAAACCCGCTGTTCATGTCGGCGACCTTGCCGGATAAGGTCTTTCCGCCGCTGTTCAACCGGTACGACGTCGGTATGAAGTTCGGTGCCCATGTCGATAATGCGGTGCGGCCGATTCCGGGAGGGGCTGCGGGAGGCGGCGGCGGGCGGATGCGGACCGACATCTCGGCGACGCTGTTCCTGAGCGCTCCGGACGAATACGACGGCGGCGAGCTGATGATCGAGGACGCGTTCGGTGCGCACTCCGTCAAGCTGCCGGCCGGGCATATGGTGGTCTATCCCGCCTCCAGCCTGCACCGGGTCGAGCCGGTGACGCGCGGCAGCCGGTGGGCGTCGTTCTTCTGGATACAGAGCATCGTGCGCGACGATGCCGCCCGGACGACCTTGTTCGACATGGACATGGCGATCAACGGTATCGCGGCGGACATGCCGGACCATCCGTCGGTCGTCTCCCTGACCAACTGCTATCACAACCTGATAAGGCGCTGGGCGGATGTCTAAGCGGGGCTTCGACGTGAGTCGCCGGGGTGGTTTTCGGCGGGTGCTGCGGACGGTGCATCTGTGGATCGGCTTGATCGTCGGCGTGCCGCTCGTGGTGGTGTGTCTGTCCGGCAGCGCTCTGGTCTGGCACGACGCGCTGGAGGACTGGATGCACCCAGAGCGCCGGCCGTCGTCGCAAGGCGACGCCGTGCTGCCGCCTTCGCACTATCTTGGCGCGGCGGCGAAGGTGCTGGGGGAGGGGTTGCTGCCGTCCACCCTCCGGATGCCGGCGGAGGCCGGGGCGCCGGTCGTGGTTTCCGCCCTCGACCGGTTGGATGGGCGGGTGCGTTTTACCGCCGTCTGGCTCGATCCGGCGACCGGGCGCGTTCTGGACAGTGCCGACCAGGGCGCGTCGCTGTTCGGCTTTCTCCACCGGCTGCACGGCAGTCTTGCCGTTCCGCAATTCGCCGGACGGCAAATCGTCGGATGGATCGGCGTCGTGCTGCTGGTGGCTGCCGTCAGCGGCCTGTGGCTGTGGTGGCCGAGGCGGGAGGTCGGACTGGCGGCGCTGGGCTGGAGGAGGGGGCTGAAGGTTTCGGCCAACATCCATCATGTCGGCGGCGTCTGGATCGCCTTGCCGCTGATCGTGGTGACGGTGACCGGCATCTACATCTCGTTTCCGCAGACCAGCCGGGCAGTGATGGGTGCTTTCATGACGATGCCGCCGCAGCAGCAGCGGATACCGTTCGGGCGGGCGCTCGAGCAGCCGGCTAGGGGCGCCGACGAGGTTGTCGCCGGCGTGCTGGAGCAGATGCCCGACGGACGGCTTACGGTGTTGTCGCTGCCGCAGGAAAGCCGGCCGAGCTGGTCGGTCCAGGTTCGGACGGTTGGCGGAGCGGCGGAAACGGCGCAGTTCTCGGTCGAGGATGCGACCGGCAGGATCAACCGGACCGACGGTGCGGCAGCCGGAGGGGATGAGGTTTCGCGGCTGATGCGCCGGATACACGATGCCCAGGGCATGGGCCCGGTGTGGGAAACGCTGGTGTTCCTGACCGGAGTGCTGCCGGCCGCCTTCGCGGTGACGGGCGTGATGATGTGGCTGCGCCGGCGCGGCAACCGGCGGAAGCTGGACATGCAGCGGCAGGCAGTCAGGCTTGCTTCCAGGTCGTCCTGATATCCATCGTTAGGGTTGAAACTTTCTCGACAAGTTGCGGTTTCATGACGATGATGCGTGCTCTATCGGCATGAGCGGTCTTGAGGGGAAATCATGAAGGGCGATCCGCAGGTTATTCGCCATTTGAACAGTATTCTTACCAGCAAGCTGACCGCCATCAACCAGTACTTCCTTCAGTCCCGCATGCTGAGGAACATCGGCCTGCTGAACCTTGCGGAGCACCTTCAGGGCGAAGCGCGGTCCAAGATGGGCCAAGCCGACCGGCTGATCGAGCGTATCCTGTTCCTGGAAGGGATGCCCAACCTTCAGGACCTGGAACGGATCGACACCGGCGACGACGCGCCGGCCATGATCTCGCTGGATCTGACCAGCGAGGAGCAGGGGCGGAACACGGCGCTTGAAGCTGTGAGGTACTGCGAGGAAGTCCGCGACTATGTCAGCCGGGAGCTGCTGACCGGCATCCTGAACGAGACGGAGTCACATATCGACTGGCTGACCCAGCAAGTCAGGCTGATCGATGGGGTCGGCGCGGAGAACTACAAGCAGGAGCAGATGTTCGGGTAGGGGGAAGATTTTTCTACCTCGATCGATTGAGTCAGCCTATCCTGTCCCATACGATACATATGTACGATGTTTGTCATGTATGGGATTGAGCGATGACCGGGCCGACGATAGGGCAGCAGTTGGACGCCACACTCGCCAATCTGGTGACGAAGGATGATATCACCGATTTGAAAGCCGAGTTGAAGGCGGATATGGCCGGGTTGAAGTCGGAGTTGAAGGCTGAAATGAAGGCCTTTGTCACCCATGAGCAGCTAAATACAATCATCAAAGCGGCTGTGCGCGAACTGGTGCAGGTTATCAACCAGAATACCGAAGACCTGCGTGAAGATCTGAACGACGCTGGAATAAAGATCCGAACAAAGGTCCGCGACCGCAGCGGCTACTCCGCGGAGTAGCCGCTGCGGTCCTTTCCGTTGACGCTCCTTACTTCCTCAACCCCGCCGCTGCCCGCGCCAGGGCTTCGATCTTGCCCCAGTCGCGCGCCTTGACGGCATCGGCCGGTGCGACCCAGGAGCCGCCGACGCAAGGGACGTTGGGCAGCGCCAGGTAGTCGGGGGCTTTTTCGACCGAGATGCCGCCGGTCGGGCAGAAGTTCAGCATCGGCAGGGGAGCCGCCAGCGACGACAGCAGCTTGGTGCCGCCCGCCGGTTCCGCCGGGAAGAACTTCAGGTGGGTGAAGCCGGCGCGGAGCAGGACCATCGCTTCCGACGCGGTCGCCGCGCCGGGGAGGAAGGGGACGTCGGATTTCTTCGCGTACTCGATCAGCTCGGGCGTGCAGCCGGGGCTGACGATGAAGAGTGCTCCGGCGTTGACGGCTTCCTCGTAGTGCTTAGGGTTCAGGATGGTGCCGGCGCCGACGACGGCTTCCGGGACTTCGGCGGCGATGGCCTTGATCGCGGCGGGGGATGCGGCGGTGCGGAGCGTGACTTCGATCGCGGGCAGGCCGCCGGCGGCAAGCGCGCGGGCGAGCGGAACGGCCGTTTCGAGATCGTCGATGGTCAGGACCGGGACCACCGGTCCGAGGGCCAGGATTTCGGAAATGGTCTTCATCGTTATCAATGCCTTATGCTGCTGTATTGAAGACCGAAGCGCCTTCCTCGGCGCCGCCGACCAGGGCGCGGAAAGCGCCGAACAGGTCGCGGCCGGTGCCGAAGCGGTTGCCGGTCAGATCGGGGGATGAGGGTTCGCGCGCGGCCATCTCTTCAGCACTTACCAACACTTCCAGCGTGCCTTTTTCAGCATCGAGCCGGACGATATCGCCATCGCGGATCTTCGCGATCTCGCCGCCCGACGCCGCTTCCGGCGTCACGTGGATGGCGGCGGGGACCTTGCCGGAGGCGCCGGACATGCGGCCGTCGGTCACCAGTGCCACGTGGAAGCCCATGTCCTGGAGCACGCCCAGGGGCGGCGTCAGCTTGTGGAGTTCCGGCATGCCGTTGGCCTTGGGACCTTGGAAGGTCACGACCGCGACGAAGTTCTGGTGCAGTTCGCCGCGCTTGAAGGCTTCCTGGAGGGAGGCTTGGTCGGTGAAGACGCGGGCGGGCGCTTCGACGAAGCGGTGCTCGTGCTTCACGGCGGATGTCTTGATGACGGCGCGGCCGAAGTTGCCGTCGAGCATCTTGATGCCGCCGTCCGGAGCGAAGGGTTCCTTGACGGTGCTCAGGACCTTGCGGTCTAGCGGTTCGGCGGTACCGGGACGCCATGTCAGGCTGCCGCCCTCCAGCGTCGGTTCCTCGGCGTAGCGGCGCATGCCGCCGTCTCCCGCGACCGTCAGAACGTCCTCGTGCATCAGCCCGGCGTTCAGCAGCTCGCGGATCACGAAGGCCATGCCGCCGGCGGCGTGGAAGTGGTTCACGTCGGCGTTGCCGTTTGGGTAGACCTTCGCCAGCAGAGGGATGACGGCGGACAGCTCGGCGAAGTCGGCCCAGGCCAGCTTGATCCCGGCGGTATGGGCCATCGCGATCAGGTGGATCGTGTGGTTGGTCGAACCGCCCGTCGCCAGCAGGCCGATGACGCCGTTGATGATGGCGCGCTCGTCGATGACCTCGCCCGCCGGGGTGTACTCGTTGCCCTGCGCCGTGATTTCCAGCACGCGGCGGCTGGCGGCGGCGGTGAGGGCGTCGCGGAGCGGAGTGTTGGGGTTGATGAAGGCGGCGCCGGGCAGGTGCAGGCCCATGATCTCCATCAGCATCTGGTTGGAGTTCGCGGTGCCGTAGAAAGTACAGGTGCCGGGGCCGTGATAGGACTTGGACTCCGCGTCGAGCAGGGCGTCGCGGCCGACCTTGCCTTCGGCGTAGAGCTGGCGGATGCGGGACTTCTCGGCGTTGGGCAGGCCGGAAGTCATCGGGCCGGCGGGCACCATGATGGTCGGCAGGTGGCCGAACGAGAGCGCCCCGATCACCAGACCCGGAATGATCTTGTCGCAGACGCCCAGCATCAGCGCGCCGTCGAACATGTCGTGGGACAGCGCCACGGCGGTGGACATCGCGATCACGTCGCGGCTGAACAGCGACAGCTCCATGCCGGCATTGCCCTGGGTGACGCCGTCGCACATGGCGGGCACCCCGCCGGCGAACTGCGCCACGCCGCCGGCTTCGCGGACGGCTTCCTTGATGATGGCGGGGAAGGTTTCCAGCGGCTGGTGGGCCGACAGCATGTCGTTGTAGGCCGACACGATGGCGATGTTTGACTTGACGTCGGTCGCGAGGTCCTGCTTGTCGGACGGACCGCAGGCGGCGAAGCCGTGGGCGAGATTGCTGCACGACAGGCGCGAGCGGTTCGGCCCTTTCTGGCCGGCGGCACGGATGCGGTCGAGATAGGCTGGTCGCGTAGCGGCGCTGCGCTCGATCACGCGATCGGTAACGCGCGCGACGGTCTGGTTCAGGTCCACGATTATCTCCTTCGGCTTAGCCGTTGGACATGGCGTCGTCATGCCAGGTGCGGCCGTCGCGCTCGATCATGGCGACGGATTGGGAAGGTCCCCAGGTGCCGGCGATGTAGGGCTTGACGCTGTCGCCGCGCGCTTCCCAGGCATCGAGTATGCTTTCGGTCCAGCGCCACGCCGCTTCGACTTCGTCGCGGCGCATGAACAGGGTCGGATTGCCGCGAACCACGTCCATCAGCAGGCGTTCGTAGGCGTCGGGGAAGCGGAACTTGAAGGTCTCGGCGAAGCTCAGGTTGAGCGAGGCTTCGCGCAGGCGCATGCCTCCGGGGCCGGGGTCCTTTGCCATCAGGTTCAGGCGGATGCTTTCGTCCGGCTGAAGGCGGACGATCAGCAGGTTGGGTGTGATCTCGCCTGCCGCCTTCGGGAAGATCGAGTGCGGCACCTGACGGAACTGGATGACGATCTCCGACACCTTGGCCGGCATCCGCTTGCCGGTGCGGAGGTAGAACGGCACGCCGGACCAGCGCCAGTTCTCGATCTCGACCTTCAGGGCCACGAAGGTTTCGGTGTTGCTGGGTTTGGCGCCGGGCGCCGTGCCTGCCTCTTCGGCATAGGCGCCGACGGCGGCGCCCTCGACGGCGCCGGCCCGGTACTGGCCGCGGACAGTGCATGCGGCGACGTTCTCGACCCCGATCGGCTTCAGGGAGCGCAGCACCTTGATCTTCTCGTCACGCACCGATTCCTGGTTGAGCGAGACCGGCGGCTCCATCCCGACCAGACAGAGCAACTGCATCAGGTGGTTCTGCACCATGTCGCGGAGCGCTCCTGACGTGTCGTAGTAGCCGCCGCGCCCTTCGACACCGACGGTTTCAGCCACGGTGATCTGAACGTGATCGACATGGCCGGCGTTCCAGACCGGCTCGAACAGGGAATTGGCGAAGCGGAGCGCCAGCAGGT
>DASQKT010000228.1:0-8365 GCA_035630415.1 Skermanella sp. | reverse complement strand
TGGTAGCCCTGGAGCCGTATGAGTCCGGGCACATTCCTGTCGTATTCGTTCACGGGACGGCGTCAAGCCCTGTGCGCTGGGCCGAAATGCTGAACGACCTGAGGGGCGACCCGCGCATTCGCGACCGTTTCCAGTTCTGGTTCTTCGCATACGAAACGGGCAATCCGGTTCCCTATTCCGCCATGCTGCTGCGCAATGCCCTTCAGGAGGCGGTTGCCGCCCTGGACCCTTACAAACAGGACCCGTCGCTGCGCGAGATGGTCGTGATCGGCCACAGCCAGGGCGGGCTGCTGGCCAAGCTGGCGGCGGTAAATTCGGGTGACAGGTTCTGGAACGCGGCATTCAAAAAGCCGCCCGAGGAACTGGATGTCAGCCCGGAGAGTCGCGATACGCTGAAACATGCGCTTTTCATCAAGCCGGTTCCGTCCGTCAAGCGCCTCATCTTCATCGCCACGCCGCACGGCGGCAGCTATGTTGCCGGCGACCGGATCAGTCATTTTGTTGCAAGTCTGGTGCGATTGCCGGTAAATCTCATGAGGACGACCTCGGAAATCGGCGAGTTGGACAGGGAAAGCACTGTCTTGGTAGGTCAACCTGGTTTCGGCAGCATCTACGCCATGACGCCAGGCAGCCTGCTGGTCCAGATGCTGGGGCGCACCCCCATCGCCGAGGGCGTCAAGGCGCATTCGATCATCGCCGTGCGCGGTGACGGTTCCGTTGAAACCGGTGATGATGGCGTCGTCGAGTACAAAAGCGCTCATATCCGAGGAGTCGAATCCGAATATGTCGTGCGCTCCGGTCATTCGACGCAATCCGATCCCCACACGATCGAGGAGGTCCGGCGCATTCTGCTTCTTCACTGGGCAGCGTCCTGCACGAAGAGCGGGAACTGTGGGCTGACGCCGGATCTTCCTCCGCTGACGGCAAGCAAGGCGCGATGAGCCCCGGCCCACGGCGCGCGATCTTCCTTCTAACCTTGTTGACCGGCATACTGATGTGCCGAGCGCCGCTGTCGGCGGACGAGGCGTCCCGGCTTCCCGTGTCACAGGTGCTGCCCGTGTCACAGGTCATGTCGGAGTTGTCCCATAACCCGGACTTCATGGAGGCTTTGTACAAGCGCCTGGGCCGAGACCCGAAGGCGGGCGGTATCCTTGGACCGGACGAAATCAAGCGGCTTCGCGAACTGATTCTCGGCAAGAACTTCGAGGCTCTGGACCGCTTTCCAGGCATTACCATACCCGGAATGGGTCGGGCCGTCCGGCTTGCGGCTGCGGCAATGAACCATTCCGCCGATAAGGCCGATCCACGGCCGGAGGTGGTCGAGGGGACCGACAGGGCAGCTATCGAAGAGGAACTCGGCATTCCCGCTGACGGCGAACCCCCGGCGCCGGATGCCTACCTGCGATCCTTGAGCTTCGGACTGGAAGTCGGCGATCGGATCGACCCGGAGTTGGCCAGCCGCCATGCCGACAGCCTGCGGCTCGCCGAAGTACTGAACCGCCTCTCCCTGAACCCCCCCGAAAGTGCTCTACGGTATCGCGTCGTCATAGGTGGACGACCTATGGACACGCCAAGCGCCCTCATGAACGCCCTGACAGAGGCCGGACACGATCTGGAGGTCAGGGATGCCCGGTATTTTGCCAATTTCGGCGACCTGATCTATCATGGCCGCGACGTCCTCACGCCGTTCTGGATCGATACTGGAATCACTGTCCCTGGAACCGACCGTCCCCTGTTGGTTCCGGTCAGCCATTCACAGCACGAATTCGTCGTTCGCGGCCCTGTCGTCAATGCCGACCTGTCGTTCTACTTCGGGATCGACGGAGAAGCCGTGTTCCGCCCGAGCGTTACGCGGGATCAGGCCTGGGTCATGGGAACGGTCGCGCATCGTTACCGGGGTGCGGAGGCATTGGAGGCGACTCGCCTCGCCGGAGCAATCGTGCGCACCTACGACGTGATCAAGCAGCGCCATCCCGACCTTCCATTCGGCGGCTACTACGCCCTGGGCGTCTGCAACGACGTCAACGCCATGATCGAGTTGAAGATGCAGGGCGAGACTTCCCTGTTCCCTTTGACGCTTGACCCGCAGTTCTTCAAGGGTAGCGGTGAAGTCGATCGGCTGGCCCTGCGCCTGCCACTGGACAACGGGAAGGATGCGATCCCCGAACCACGGCGCGTCCTGGGATCGATCCCTGTAGCAGAGCTTTCCGCCCTTCCGCTGCCATCCCTGAGAAAGGATCTGGAGGAGGTTCGGGCGGCATGGGAGAGCGGTTCACTGTCGCGTACTGGTTCGAGCAGTGTGCTGATCTGGGGCGTCATGGCCGTCGCAGGCTTGTTGGCGATTTTATGGATCGTCTGGTGGCGACAGGGCAACAAGATTTAGGCTGGTGTCAGGTTCCCATAAGTTCCGGATCAAGAACGATCCTTTCACTTGTCGTCGTCTCGGTGGCGGCGCTGGTGGCGTTCGAGGGTCTGCGCAGCCTAAACTTCATCGCGGAAACTTTCCTGGGAGGCCTCGGCGACCTTGTATCCCTATGCCGGTCCTTAGTCGCTTGGTCGATCTCCCCGTTGTCGGCACCGGCTGCGCAGGACCATGAGAAATCCTAATGACCGGAATTAGAATTGCCCGTTTGTCGCCAGTCCAGGGCGGAGCCAAGCTGTGGTAACGCTGAGAACCGATTTTCCAGCGGTCGTTTGAAACCGGTTGGAGTGAACCTCATGGCCCACAGCGCCCAGTTTCGGGAACTTCCCGCCCGGCCTGGAAGGACCGGCACCGGCATGCCGGTCCTTCTGGTGATCTTCGCATTGGCGGTGCTTGGCTTGTTCCTGCTCGCCAAGCCGGCGGACCGGGCATATCCGCGCCCGGTCCAGGAAACAACGAGGACAGCCCCTCAACAGGACTGGCACGGCAACTACAACATGGTCCGGCGGTAGTGACCGCCCGGAAAGACGCGTCCCTTCGGAAGACCGAACTCCCGGACGGACGTCATGAGCGCGCGTGGCGGAAGTTGCGGATGATGCCGGCATCCAGTTTCGACCAGTAGGACTCGGCCTCGTTCCGCACCACGGGCATCAGCACGTAGAGCCCGATGATGTTGGGGATCGCCATGGCGAAGATCATGCTGTCGGAGAAGTCGATCACCGGACCCAGGTTCATGCTGGCGCCCAGCACGGTGAAGCAGCAGAAGATCAGCTTGAACAGCAGGTCCATGGCCCGGCTCTCGCCGAACAGATAGGTCCAGGCCTTCAGCCCGTAATAGGACCATGACATCATCGTGGAGAAGGCGAACAGAACAACGGCCACGGTCAGGACGATGGGGAACCAGGGGACCACCGTGGCGAAGGCGGCAGAGGTCAGCTCGACGCCGGTAAGGCCGGTGGACAGCGTTCCGCTGATGGTGATGACCAGCGCCGTCATCGTGCAGATGACGACCGTGTCGATGAAGGGCTCCAGCAGGGCGACGTAGCCTTCGGTAATCGGCTCCTTGGTGCGGACGGCGGAATGCGCGATGGAGGCTGAACCGATCCCGGCCTCGTTGGAGAAGGCGGCGCGCTTGAAGCCCTGGATCAGGGCGCCGACCACTCCGCCGGCCACGCCGGCGCCGGTAAACGCGCCGTCGACGATTTCTCCGAAGGCCCAGGCGATCTTGTCACTGTTCACCGCGATGATGATCAGGCAGGCGCCGATATAGATGAAGGCCATCAGCGGGACGATCTTCTCCGTGACGCGGGCGATGGACTTGATGCCCCCGATGATGACGACGCCGAGGGCTATCGCCATGATCAGGCCGAACAGCCAGCCATTTCCCGCCAAAATGCTCGAATCGCCGCCGGTCACGTTGACAACTTGCTGATAAGCCTGGTTGGACTGGAACATGTTGCCGCCGCCGATCGAGCCGCCGACGCAGCACACCGCGAAGATCACCGCGAGGACCCGTCCGGAACCGGCCATTCCGCGTTCCGCGAAGCCCTTGGACAGGTAATACATCGGGCCGCCCGATACGGTGCCGTCGGGATATTCGTTGCGGTATTTGACGCCCAGGGTGCATTCGGTGAACTTGGATGCCATGCCCAGCAGGCCAGCGACGATCATCCAGAACGTGGCGCCCGGCCCACCCAGCGATACCGCGACGGCCACGCCGGCAATATTGCCAAGACCGACCGTGCCCGACAGGGCCGTCGCCAGCGCCTGGAAGTGCGATACCTCTCCGGCGTCGTTGGGGTCCGAATAATCGCCGCGCACGAGCGCTAGGGCATGGCCGAATTTGCGAAACTGTACGAAGCCGAAATAAACCGTGAAGATGGCGGCGGCTACCACCAGCCAGCCGACGATCAGGGGAAACTCCGTGCCCGCGACATCGACCGAGTAGAAGATTACCGAGGAAACCGCGCTGGAAACCGGAGCGACGGCGGAGTTGACCCACTCGTCGATGGTTGCGGCATCGGCGGTATCCGCCGCATCCTGCGCATGCGCGCTGTCGATGGAAAAGAGTAAAGCCGTCAGGCCGAGGATATAGCGCTTCATTCGTGAATGCCTTCCCTACTTATCTTGGTTCGGCGGCCGTGTCCGGTCAGGGCACCACCGTTACCGGGACGGGCGACGCCTGGATCAGGGCGAGCGCCATGCCGCCCAGTATCCTGCGGGCGACCGAAAAGCCTCCGGTGCGGCCGATGACGATCTGAGCATTTGGCTTCTGCTCGGCGATCTCACAGATCAGTTCGGCCGCATGCCCATAGCGCACGTCGCTGGTGACGGCGATGTTCTGGGCTTCGAGGCTTTCGATCGCCGGTGCTATCAGTTCCGCCGCCCGCGCCAGTTCCTCCGTTCGCCGCTTATGGCGTTCCTCCAGTTCCTGAGCAGTCAGAAAACTGTAGGGCGACCACTCCAGGATATGGACGACATGGATCGTCGCTCCGGTCGCCTTAGCCGCCGCCGCTGCAAAAGCGAGCGCCCGTTGCGATGCTTCTGTTTTGTCGAAACCTACGATGAGAGTTCCAGGCATGCACTAATCTCCTTTCCACGAAAGGGTTGCTTCCTGGGAACGTCTGAAATCCATTTATGTCATTATGAAAAATAGCCCCGAAGTCTTTTTATCCTGCCTTCGGCATAGGATGAAAGACGTGCCGGAACGTTTGGCGAGTGCATTTTGCGTACGTTCGGCGTAGTGACCCGGCCCATCTAGTCGATCGACGTGATCGCCGACGCCAGCGGCCGGATCGATCAGATCCTGTTCGAGACCGTACAGCGGGTCGAGCAGGGCCAGCCGCTGGTCAGGCTCGACCGAGGCATTCAGCAGGCCAATCTGGCCGGGGCGGAAGCGGAACTGGCGGATATCCGCGTGCAGCTGGATCGGGCGCGGCAGCTCGTCACCAGCCGTGCCGTGTCCGAGGCGCGCGTCGATGAGCTGGAAGCGGCCTTCCTGGCTGCGGAAGCACGTGTCGCCGCCGACCGGCAGCACTTGCGGGACCGCACCACCAACGCCCCCTTCAGGTCCTGGGATCGGTGCCGCTGGTTCTGGCAAGCGGCGCCGGCGCCGAAAGCCGCGTCGCTGCTGACGCTGGTCGTGACGCCCGTGCTCTACGATCTGCTGGCCCGCTTCACCCGCCCCGCCAATGCGGTGGCGGAAGAACTAAGCGGTCAGCTACGGGTGGTTCGGCAAACCAGGCACCAACCTGCCGAGTGATTCGGCTCATTCGATCGGGGCAATCCTCGTCCTGAACTTTCGCTGCCGCAAAGGGTTCAATGCCGACAAATGACGGTATTGGGCGACCGTATCCGCACGGCGGCGTAAAGATCGAAACGACGATGGGGAGACTTGAATGCTCGGCGCAATCACCAACTGGTCGACTAACCTGGTCGAACGTTATCTGCCCGATCCTTTCGTTCTCGTGTTGCTGCTGACGCTGCTCGTCTACGCTGCCGGCATCCTGTTCGAGGGCGCATCGCCGCTCGCCATGGCCCGCTACTGGGGCGGCGGGTTCTGGCAGCTCCTGGAATTCGCCATGCAGATGGTGCTGGTGCTGGTGACCGGCTTCGTGCTGGCCAGCACGCCCTTCTTCCGGCGCATACTCTCCGCCATTGCAAGGCTGGCGAAGACGCCGGGGCAGGCGATCGTCATCGTTACGCTGGTGTCGCTGGCGGCGAGCTGGATCAACTGGGGCTTCGGCCTCGTCATCGGCGCCTTGTTCGCCCGGCAGCTCGCCCGCGCCGTTCCCCAAGTGGACTATCGGCTGCTGATCGCCAGCGCCTATTCCGGGTTCGTGATCTGGCACGGCGGCCTGTCCGGCTCGGTTCCCCTGACCATTGCCACCCCCGGCCACTTCACTGAGAAGCTGATCGGGATCGTGCCGACCAGCCAGACGATCTTCAGCAGCTACAACCTGATCATCCTCGGCGCCCTGTTCATCCTGATCCCGCTGACCAACCGCTTGATGCTGGGCCATGGCGGCCGGCCCGTGCACGTCGATCCCGACAAGCTGGTCGACGTCGAGCCGGAGAACGCCGGGCGCATCGGGCGTCCGGCCGACTGGCTGGAACAGAGCCGCGTGATCTCCTGGACCGTTGGGCTGCTCGGGCTGCTGTTCGTCGGCCTTCACGTGGTCGACAAGGGTTTGGCCCTGAACCTGAACATCGTCAACTTCATCTTCCTTTTCCTTGGGATCCTGCTCCACGGCACACCCTACCGCTTCCTTCACAGCTTGGAGGAGGCCGTGAAGGGGGCTGCGGGCATCGTCATTCAGTTCCCGTTCTATGCCGGCATCATGGGGATGATGGTGGAATCCGGTCTGGCGAAGAGCTTGTCCGAATGGTTCGTCTCTTTCTCCACCGCCGATACGCTTCCCCTCTTCACCTTTTGGAGCGCCGGCCTGCTGAACATCCTGATCCCGTCCGGCGGTGGCCAGTGGGCCGTCCAATCCCAGGTGATGCTTCCAGCCGCCATGGAGCTGAAGGCCGACCTGACCAGGGTAGCCATGGCTGTAGCCTGGGGCGATGCCTGGACCAATCTGATCCAGCCTTTCTGGGCACTGCCGGCGCTGGCGATCGCGGGACTGAAGGCCAAGGACGTGATGGGATTTTGCCTGATCGTCCTGATCGTATCGGGAGTCGTGATTTCAGCGGGGTTGCTGTGGGCATGAGAAGTCGGACGACGGAGGTTTGAGGTCCGGTCCGGTCGAGCGGGCAAGGTCACCGGCTCGGAACGGGCGGCGAAACTGGGAACGCAGCCTGTCTATGGAATTCCCGCACGGCTTGACGCCCGTCAAGGGAAGCTGCTTCCGATCCGTCATGATGCGGATGAATTCACCGGGAGCTGACGATGAGCTTGACGCCACACGCCCTTACCGCCGACACCCTGCTGGCCGACGCCATCTCCGACGACGCCGAAGCGCTCCACCGGCTGGCAGCACTCGATCCCGTCTTTGCCGTGCTGCTGGACCCGGATCACAGGAACGCCATGGTCGGCCAGATCCGCCTGGGTGAAGCGGCTCGTGTCGCCGAAGTTCCCTTCGACAGCCTGTGCGACGTTCTGCAAGGGAAATCCGCCGAAACCGCCGGCAAGCAGCCGGTCGCGCCGGCAGCCGCTACGCCGGGCGACTGGTTCGAGCAAGCCGAAAGCCAGTCGGCCCCTCACCTCGACGTGCGCCCGCTGCTGGCGTCGGGTCAGGACCCGTTCGCCCAGGTCATGTCCGCATCGGCCAAGGTGCCGTCTGGCGGCTTCCTGGTGGTGGACGCACCGTTCGATCCGGCCCCGCTGCGCCGGGTGCTGGCCGGCAAGGGATTCACCTCGCTGGGCCGCCAGATGGGACCGGGACATTGGCGCATCTGCTGGCGCCGCGAGGAACCGGCGGCAGTAGTGGTGGAGGAATCCCCCATGCCGGCCCGAGGCCCGGAGCCCTGGAAGGCCGATGACGGCACCCATCTCGATGTGCGCGGGCTGCAACCGCCCGAACCGATGACCCGTGTGCTCGACCTGATCGACCAGGGGGGCCTCGACAGTCTGGTGCTGCATCACGACCGCGAACCCGTCCTTCTCTATCCCATGCTGGCGGAGCGCGGCTGGTCCTGCCTGTCGGCCGAGCACCTGGAAGGCGAAGTCCGCGTCAGGCTGGCGCGGGAACCATCATGATCGCACCCGGCGGCGGCCGGCTGTTGCCGGCCTCAATCCCCTTCCGGTTCCTGACGGCAGCCCTAGTGTTCCATCTGATCGGCTGGACCGCACTGGCGGCCGGAGCGCCGCTCCTCGCCACGACCGGCGGCGGGCTCGGTCTGCCGCTCGCGGGTCTTCACCTGATGACGCTGGGCGTGCTGACGGTCACGGCCATGGGTGCCGGCTTCCAACTGCTGCCGGTTGCGATCCAGGCCGAC
>DASQKT010000227.1:0-10585 GCA_035630415.1 Skermanella sp. | reverse complement strand
TGGCGCGGCTTTCATCATCACGCCACCTTGTGCATTGCGGCCTATGGCTTCCTCGTTCGCGAGCGAAGTCTTTTCCCCCCTGACGAGCACTTCCGACGCCCAGCGCCTGCGCTACCCCCGGGCTGGCGGCCCCGAGGGCATCCCGGTGCGGCCGGAACGCCATAACCCGTCGTCAATCACCTCGGTGCGCCGCCGCCTGACGGTCACCTTGGCCCGCAGCCTGCCGCGCTGCCCGTGCTGTCAACAGCAACACGTCACAGCTGTAGCGTCCCTGTCGCCGGTAAGGAATTTATGACACAGTAAGACTACGGCGGCGGCAACGATGTCCGGGATGCGATCGGCAGCGCCGATCCGATCGGGTCCATCACCACGGCGGCCCAGCAACTGGCCGGGATCGTCGGCGATCTGGCGGATGCCGGGGCCGTCGATATCGTCGTGCCAACGCTGGCGAACGTCGGGCGCTTGCCGGAAGCCCGCCAAGCCGGCGCCGCCGTGGTCGGTCTGGCGGGGCTGCTCAGCACGGTCTTCAACCAGACGCTGGCGCAGGGGCTTGCCGGCCTGGAGGCCTCCGGCGAAGTCAACCTGATCCGGCCCGATTTCTTCAGCTTGCTCGAAACCATCACCGCATCGCCATCCAGCTTCGGCCTGACCAACGTGACCGACGCGTGCCTGCCGGCGGTGCCGACGTCGGTACCCGCCGGCGCCACGGCCTGCGCCGATCCGGACGAGTTCCTGTTCTGGGACCTGCAACACCCGACGACCGTCGGCCACGGCCTGTTCGCCGACGCCGCCCTGGACGCGATCCGGGCCGCCCTTGACCCCGTGACCGTGCCGGAACCCTGGCCGATGGCCCTGATGGCTCCCCTGCTGCTGGCCGGCATCGTCACCAAGTTCGGCCGGAAGCGGCGATAGGGATTTGCGGGCACCACTTGACGATAGCCTCCCAAGCCGTACCCCCTAACCGGCGCTGTGTGAGCCTCCGGCCTAAGCCGTCGAGGAACCCGGAATAGCTCTCCAATATTTATTGAAAATACCGGAAACTCGCGCGTCGCCAAAGCTGCGCGCGTACTATCCTTGTCCATAACAGTAAAGACATAGTCAGATGATGAACGCGGAAAACGATGCGGTCCGTAAAGCATCCCCTCTGGTCCGGTTCATTTGCACGCTCCTGTTCGTCGTCTCCCCCATTCACTCCCTCCACGCGGCGGAAGCGGTCGAGACCCAGACCACGGCCCTAACGACGACGGCGCCGATGACGTTCCCCCGGACGTCCTGGATCGGCAACAGCTTCAGCGGGCGCGAGGCCTGGGTGCCCCACAACATGGACACCCTGTTCGTCCGGCCCGACGGGACCGCCTTCACCAATACCTATTGGGAAGAGGGCACCCACGAAGTCACCATCTTCAAGGGCGGCAAGGTCGTCGGCGGGTCGAGCGACCTGCACGGCTGGGGGCGCAACGGCGGCTACGCGATCACGGCGGACGACAGCTATCTCTATGTCGGCATGGTGCAGGGCGGCTGCGACGGCGGCAATTCCAGCAGGAACCAGTTCGGCCTGCCGCAATTCCCCGCCTGCGGGACCAACTGGTATGCGGTCGGGCGCTACGATTTCCAGGGAAACCCGGCCCCCTTCAGCGGCGGCTACGGCTACAAGGCCCATATGCTGGTCGTCAGCATCGACGGCGCCCATGTCTCGGGACTAGCCGCCGCCAACGGCAAGCTGTTCGTCAGCGACCCCGCCGCCGGCGAGGTCAAGGTCTACAACACCTTCAGCATGAAGCAGGAAACGAGCTGGGCGGTCGCCGAACCCGGCCCGCTTGCCTATACCCGTCCGGGCCAGCTTTGGGTGCTCCAGAGCAAGTCGGGCGTCATCCAGAGTTATTCGCCGACAGGAGCCGCCCTGCCGCAGAAGATCGCCGTCCCCGGAGCCAGCGCGATAGCGGCCGACCCCACGGGCGGGATGCTGCTGGTCGCCGACAACGGACCCGACCAGAACGTCAAGTTCTTCTCCGGCCTCGATAGCTCCCCGGTCCTTCACCATACAGTCGGGACCCAGGGCGGCGTGGTCGCCGGTCCCGTCCCCGGCAGGATCGGCGGCCCCAGGTTCAACGGCCTGACCGGCGTCGGGATGGACGCCAAGGGCAATATCTATGTCAGCCAGAACGGCACCGGACCGCTCCGGACCGCCAGTTCCTACAACACGACGCTCGCCGCCTTCGACCCGTCCGGCAAGGAACTGTACCGCTTGTTCGCCCATGAATGGGTGTCGATGGCGGTGGTCGATCCGCAGACCGACGGAGCCGATCTCTACGGCCGGACGACGCGCTATTCGATGGACTATGCGAGGCCGGCCGGCCAGCAGGCGACCGATCTAGCGGTCACGATGGACCGCTTCGCCTATCCGGACGATCCGCGCCTGAAGATGAGTTCGGGTTTCGTTTATCCCGTGGCGCTGCGCCATATCCAGGGGCGCAAGTTCCTGTTCATGACCAGCATGTACGCAACAGGCCTGATCGTCTACCGCTTCGACGGCGAGATCGCGGTACCCGCCGCCTGGCTGTCCGCCGGAGCCGTCGGCAACGAGGACGGCAAGTTCCCCGCCAGCCAGCCCGACGGCGTCTGGATCTGGCGCGACGCCAACGGCAACGGCAAGTTCGACGCAGACGAGTATTCCAGCGGCGATGGCAGCCTGAACGGCTCCTTCGCCTGGAGCGTTGATGACGACGGCAGCGTCTGGGCGGCCGGCGGTTCCTCGATCCGGCGCTACAAGGCGCTGGGCCTCGACCAGCGCGGCAACCCGGTCTACGACACCGACAAGTCGGAAGTCTTCAACCTCCCGCCCGACTTCGGCAGTGTCCAGCGTCTCCATTACGTGCCCTCGACCGACACGCTCTTCGTCGCCGGCTTCCGCCCCGGCCAGTCCGACGACGGCTGCTGGGGGCAGGTCGGCAAGTCGCTGGCCCGCTACGAGCGCTTTGCCACCCGCCGCCCCGCCAAGCAGTTCCAGATCGAGATTCCGTCCGACTGCGAAGGCCGGGTCGTGCCCAAGGCGATGGACATCGCCGGCGACGCCATCTTCATCGTGGACGTCAGCTCCGGCGGCCACGGCACCGGCCTGCTCCGCGTCTACGACGCCAGGACCGGCGCCCGCACCGTCGCCTTCCACGCCGACCCCAATGTCGTCGGCGGCATCTCCAACACCGGCTGGATCGACATCCCCTACGGCCTCCGCGCCTACCGCCGCGCCAACGGGCAATACCTGGTGTTTGTAGAAGACGACCTGAAGTCGAAGGTGCTGATGTATAGCTGGGAGTGAGGTGAGACTATCGGAGGCATCACCTTCCCCCCTTTCCGTCATACCAAGACTTGATCTTGGTATCTCCTGGCGGACGCTAACGTGAGGACTTCATCCTGAAGTCCTGATGCCACCCGCTCATCTCCTGAAAGGAGATACCAAGATCAAGTCTTGGTATGACGAAAACCAAGGTTTTCTTTTAAGGTTCCGTCATACCCGGACTTGATCCGGGTACCTCCGCTCATCAACGCCCCAGGCCGGCGCACTGCGATTGACGCTTCTTCCTGTATAGGATATAAATCCTTCCTACTCCTCACGGGAAAGGCGCGTCGCTGTCCAAAATGTTGACAATTGCGTCTTTCCGCGGCCTGGAAGGGGGTGGCTACATCCCCCTACCCCGCCCGGCGTCAGCAGCGGTCGGCGACACTCAGCGCCACGTCCTCGCGGCGCTCCAGGGTGCTCGACAAAACTGTCGCCCCCAGCGCCAGCAAGGCAAGCGTAGCGCCGACCCAGGGGATGGCGGTGTACGACATGCCCTGCGCAATCGCGACGCCGCCGATCCAGGCGCCGCCGGCATTGCCCAGGTTGAAGGCGCCCTGGTTCAGGATCGCGGCGAGGTTGGGCGCGCCATGCGCTTCATCCACCACTCGCACCTGAAGCGGGGCCACCAGCGCGAAGGCGACGACGCCCCACAGGACTATCGTCACGACAGCCGGGATCAAAAACTGGCTGGTGAAGCTGAGCGCCGCCACCACCGGCACCAGGACGCTGAAGATGCCGATGATAGCCGGCATCAGCTTCCAGTCCGCCAGCTTGCCGCCGGCGAAGTTCCCGATCGTCAGGCCGACGCCGAACAGCAGCAGGACCATCGTGACGCCGTGCGGCGACACGCCGGTCACTTCCTGAAGCAATGGCGTAATATAGGTGAAGACGCTGAACAGGCTGGCCGAGGCCAGCACGCTAATCGACATCGCCAGCAGCACCTGCGGCCGGCGGACGACGCGGAATTCCTGAAGCAGGTTCGCCGACCGGTCATGCTTTACCGCCGGAACCCAGAACAGGATGGCGAGCAGCGCCAGCACGCTGATGCCGACCACGCCCCAGAACGGGGCACGCCAGCCGGCGGCCTGACCCAGCGCCGTCCCCAGCGGGACGCCCAGCACGTTCGCCAGCGTCAGGCCGGCGAACATCAGCGCCACGGCGCTGGCGCGCTGGCTCGGCGGGACCAGTCCGGCGGCGACCACCGATCCGATGCCGAAGAACGTGCCGTGGCAGAAGGCCGTCACGACCCGCGCCGCCATCAGCGTGGCGTAATCGGGCGCTATCGCGCACAGCGCGTTGCCGATGATGAACACCGCCATCAGTGCCAGCAAGGCCGTCTTGCGCGGCATTCGCGACGTCAGGATCGCGAGGATGGGCGCTCCGACCACCACGCCCAGGGCATAGCCGGATACCAGCATGCCCGCCGACGGGATGCTGACGCCGAGGTCGGCGGCGACGTTGGGCAGCAAGCCCATAATGACGAATTCGGTAGTGCCGATGCCGAAGGAGGCTACGGCGAGCGCCAGAAGCGGAAGAGGCATGGGACCTGCTCGGGAAGGCGGTGGCGGAGGACGGACGAAGCTGTAGGCACCCCTCCCGGCATTTTCTCATTTGTCCTATAACAGTATGCTGAACTGATTGTTTGCAACAGAAACCATGCCGCATCGCAGCAATGCGCGGCGGTCATAAGGGGGAACGGGATATGGACGGCGAATTCATTCAGATTACAGGCGAAGCGGGCGAAACCTTCCGCGCTTACAAATCCGTACCGCGCTCCGGCGACGGCCCGGCGGTGATCGTTCTGCCGGAAATCTTCGGCATCAACCAGCACATCCGCGACGTTGCCGACTTCTACGCCGAGGAAGGCTACATAGCCCTGGCGCCGGATGTCTTCTGGCGGGTCGAGAAGGATGTCGAACTAGGATATTCCGATGCCGAGCGCGACAAAGCCCTGGAACTGCTCGGGCGCTTCGACATCGACCAGGGAGTCCGCGACATCCTCGCCACCGTCGCCGCCGCCCGCGCCCTGCCCGAAGTCACCGGCCCGGACGGTCGCAAGGCGGTCGGTGTCGTCGGCTTCTGCCTGGGCGGCAGGTTGGCCTATCTGACGGCCACGCGCGGCGACGTCGATGCAGCGGTCGGGTATTACGGCGGCGGGATCGACAAGCTGCTGGATGAATCCAGCAACGTCGAATGCCCGCTGACCCTTCACTTCGGGGCCGAGGACAGGATCTCGCAGCCAGAGGTGATCGAGAAGATCAGGCAAGCTTTCGCCGGGCGGCGCGATGTCGAAGTCTTCGTCTATCCCGGTGCCGGCCACGCTTTCAACCGGCCGGGCCACTCATTCAACAAACCTGCCGCGATGATGGCCCATTCAAGGACCATTTCCGTCTTCCGCAAGGCTATGGGGCCGCATTACGACCTCTCCGCCCTCTGGGACAAGCACTGCGAATACGAGTTCGGCACCCGGAACGTCGACGACACCATGTCCACCATGGTCGCCGAGCCCTATGTCAACCACATCCCGACGATGACCGGCGGCTATGGCTACAAGGACCTGCACCGCTTCTATCTGAACCATTTCGTCCACGGCAATCCGGCGGACACCAGGCTGGTCCCGATCTCCCGCACCATCGGGGCAGACCGGGTAGTAGACGAGATGCTGTTCTGCTTCACCCACGACCGGGAAATCGACTGGCTGCTGCCCGGCGTTCCGCCGACCGGCAAATACGTCGAAATCCCGCTGATCGCGATCATCAACTTCCGGGGCGACAAGCTCTACAACGAGCATATCTACTGGGATCAGGCATCCGTGCTGGTCCAGATCGGCGTGCTGAAGCCCGATGGCCTGCCGGTCGCCGGGGTAGAGACAGCCCGGAAGCTGGTCGATCCGTCCCTGCCGTCCAACACGCTGATGGCGCGCTGGAATCAGTCAGAGACCGGTGGCGGCGATCATTGATAGCCGCCTTCCTTCCGCTCCTCGGCCGCTTCCTCCTGGACCTTCTGATCGACGTTGCCGGTCTTCTGGCTGGCGCCGTCGTTCTTCTTCTCGGGCTTGTCATCGTTCTGATTTGCTTGGTTCTGGTCCGCCATGACGGTCTCCCATGAAAATTCGTTCAATGGAGGGATCAACACGGGATGCGGGGAATCGTCACGGAGACGCCAGCATAGATTGCGACTGTCGCCCGGCTATGGCACATCGGCGCCACCCTTCTGTTATGCAGCGGTCGGGACCATCGAAGGGAAGACGACCGTGCTGAAATACGATCCCCGCAAGCTGGTGCGGGAGGACAACCCCGGCGCCAATCCCGGCGACTTGGTCATGTTCAAGTTCGTGCCCGAGGACCTGCCCGACGGAGCGCCGCTGGTCGTCGTCCTTCACGGCTGCGGCCAGACGGCGGCGGGCTATGCGACGGGGGCCGGCTGGACCACGCTGGCGGAACGCTGGGGCTTCGCGCTGCTGGCGCCGGAACAGCAGGCTGCCAACAATCAGGGTCGGTGCTTCAACTGGTTCGAGGCCGGCGATATCGAGCGCGGCCAGGGCGAAGCCGCCTCGATCCGGCAGATGGTCGAGCGGATGCGCGCCGACCATGCCATCGATCCGAAACGGATCTACGTGACCGGTCTGTCCGCTGGAGGCGCCATGGCGGCGGCTCTGCTGGCTACATACCCGGATGTGTTCGCTGGCGGCGGCATCGTCGCGGGCCTGCCCTACAAATCGGCGATCGGCATGCGGGAGGCGCTGGGAACGATGTTCCGCGGGCGGGTCAGGACGCCGGTCGAATGGGGTGATCTGGTCCGCACCGCTTCCGGCCACACCGGCCCCTGGCCGGTCGTGTCGATCTGGCAGGGCAATGCCGACAAGACGGTCGCAGCGTCGAACGCGGTCGAACTGGCGAACCAATGGGCCAACGTCCACGGCGCGCCGGGACCGGCCAGCGAAGGGTTGGTCAAGGGTCATCGGCATATCCTGCTGCGCAACTCCGATGGCAAGCCGGTGGTCGAACTCTTCGAGATCGCCGGCATGGGCCACGGAGCGCCGATTTTCCCCGACGATCCGGAATTCCCGCTCGGCGAGGCCGAGGCATTCATCCTGCCGATGGGGATTTCCTCCACCTTGGGTATCGCCCGCTTCTGGGGGCTGGAGCCGGGCGCCGCCAGGGTCGAGGAAGAGATCATAACGGCTCCGGAACGACTCGAAGCCGCCGCTGCCGAAACTCCCGTCTTCACGCGGCCCGTCAAGACCGGTATCCTCAAGAAACTGTGGAAGGGGATCAAGCGGATCGTCGGCCGCACCTAACTCCTCGAAAAAATTCGATGGCAGGGCATGGCAGACATCGTCCTCATCAGCCCTCGGTTCGAAATGTCGTATTGGGGGCTGGAGCACGCTCTGCCCCTGATGGGACGCCGGGCCAACATGCCGCCGGCTGCCCTGCCCCTGATCGCGGCGCTGACGCCGCCCGGCCACAGCGTCACGATCATGGACGAGAACGTCGGCCCGATCGACTTCGACCGCTGCGCCCGAGCGGATATCGTCGGATTGACCGGCATGATCGTCCAGCGTCACCGGATGCGGGAGATCCTGGAAGAACTGAAGCGGCGCGGCGTTTTCGTCGCGGTCGGCGGCCCCTGGATCAGCGTGCGGGAGGATTATTTCGGACACCTCGCCGATACCGTCTTCGTCGGCGAGGCGGAGGAGACGTGGCCTAGGTTCCTGGAGGATTGGCAGGCCGGAAACCCGGCTCCGCGTTACCAGCAGGCTGAAAAGACCGATCTGTCCAAACTGCCGGCGCCGCGCCTCGACCTGCTCGACATGCGGAACTATGCCTTCGGCAACGTCCAGTTCACCCGAGGCTGCCCCTTCACCTGCGAGTTCTGCGACATCATCGTCCTGTTCGGCCGGCGTCCCCGGATCAAGACCGTCCCGCAGATCATCGCCGAACTCGACCAGTTGCACCGGCTGGACCAGGAAATCGTCTTCATCGTCGATGACAACCTGATCGCGAACAAGAAGGCCATCGTCGAAGTCCTCCGCGCGGTGATCGAGTGGCAGTGCCAGCGCGGATTTCCGCTCACCTTCTTCACCGAAGCCTCGCTCGATCTGGCCGACGAGCCGGCGCTGATGCAACTGAT
The DNA here is from genome assembly GCA_035630415.1 of Skermanella sp. GTDB lineage: Bacteria > Pseudomonadota > Alphaproteobacteria > Azospirillales > Azospirillaceae > Skermanella. The sequence continues at coordinate 2,115 of DASQKT010000227.1, read as the reverse complement.
GGTCGATGCCAACATCGTCAACGTCTTCGTCGGCATCGAGACGCCGAACGAGGAGTCGCTGCGGGAAACCAAGAAGCTCCAGAACCTGCGCCGGGGCGGCACGATGGTCGAGAAGATCCACGCGATCCAGTCCGCCGGCATGGAAGTCTGGAGCGGCATGATCCTGGGCTTCGACCACGACGACGAAACCATCTTCGACGCCCAGCTCCGTTTCGCCGGCGAAGCCCGGATCGTCGGCTCCATGATCGGCATGCTGAACGCGATCCCGACTACCCCGCTCCACGCGCGGTTGGCGGCGGAAGGACGGCTCGATCCGGAAGATGATTCCGTGTTCGGAACCAACGTGATCCCGGTCAAGCTCGACCGCGCGGTTCTGCGTGACGGCTACCTCCGCGTGCTGCGCGACATGAGTGAACCGGCCGCCTATTTCGACCGGATGGACTCGCTCTACATCACCGGCCCGCTGTCCGGTGACCAGGGGCGCACCGCAAGGTTGACGGCACGGCCATGGCTGAGGCGGCGCGAGCAGGCGCGGTTCCTGGTGCGTGCGGCCGTGCTGTTCGCGAGGCTGATGCTGCGCGTGACGGAGCCGGAACTGAAGGCGGAATACCGCCGCCGCATCATGAAGCTCGCCAGAACCAACCCGCGTCCGGTGCTGCTGTTCGTCTATGCGTTGCGCGCCGCGATGCATTACCACGCGTGGCGCTTGGCTGGATCGATGTCGGGCAAGCAGGGCAACGTGGTGAATTCGTATTGAACTGCCCGTCATCGGCACCGCCTTGCCCGCGACTCCTCGTCCCACTGCCGCTTCAGCCGGACGGTCTCCAGCTTGAGCCGGAGCGATTCCAGCCGATCCAGGCGGCTGCGCCGCTCTTCCAGGTCGGCGGCGATGTATTTGCGGAAATCGGCGACTTCCGGCAGGCGCCGGTAGGCGAACTGCTCCCAGACGGCGCGGAACGCCTTCCGCCACAGGTCGCGCGGCCAGCCGGCCATGACTTCGACGTCCATCTCCAGCGCGATGTCGTCCGGCAGCGGGAAGCCGCGCCGCGATGCCAGGGTGGTAAGGGCGGCCAGGACTTCGCCCGCGTCGCCGGGAGCAAGATCGGAACGGGCCTGGGCGACGGCGGCGGGCAGGCGATCAACGATCTCAGCCGGCATGTCCGGCAGATGGATCGCCGGCTCGTCGGCCCATGAGTCGGTCCAGGCAGGCAGCCGCACGCCGCCGGTTGTCGTCGGAGAGGGAACCGCCGGCTGGGACGGACGGGTGAGCTGGACCACGGTTCCGGGGTTTTGCCGAGCGGGTTTCATGGACGGATTCCTGAGCGGGAGAGGTGGTTGAAACTGGAAGTTGTGGGAGTTTGCCCTTCGGCTCGATCAGCCAGCGCCGCCACGCGGCGGACGGATCGGCGTAGCGGTAGCCTTTGGCGCGGCAGGACAGGACGAAGCTTTCCGTGAAGGCGAGAACGTCGAGGTTGGGGTGCTTCGATCTGGCCCATGCAATGTCGTCCACCGTAGGAACCCAATCGGTCGGAATCGGCTCGGCTGGCTCGCGCGCTGAGCTTGAGAAAGAGGTATTTGAGAAAGAGGTATTTGATTCGTCGTGATGACTCGTGTCAGCGGGCTGTACAGCGGCGTCAGCGTGTTCTGACACCTCGGCATCGTCGCTGCGGCGGCGGGCGACGCCGTCCTGAAGGCGGTAGCGGCTGGCCCGCTGGCGGCCTTCGATGTACTGGCGGTCGTGCAGGAGAAGACCCTGCTCTTCCAGCTCGGCAATGGCGGCGTGAACCCAGGCGCGCGAGCGCTCCAGGTCGGAGGCGATGGTTTCCTGACGCACCCAGATCCAGCCGACGCGGTCGGCATAGGTGGCGAGTGCGGCGTAGACAGCTTTGGCAGCCACGGAGAGGCCGGGCCGGCGCATGACCGACGCGGCAACGGTTCCCCATCGACTGCCCACGATGTGAGCGCCCATGATGCCCCTGCGGATATGTTGATGACCCGCGACGGACAAAGTCCTCCCCTGGCGAGAAACCGCTGGCCGGCTTTTCGCTTGTCAGGAAGGACGGGACCGGACTACTCTGGAGGTGTCGAGGCTACAGGTAGGTGGTTCCATCCGCC
>DASQKT010000226.1:0-3810 GCA_035630415.1 Skermanella sp. | reverse complement strand
CTCTCCCGCGTCTCGCCGCTGGCGGTACCGGTGCTGCTGGAAGTCGGGCGCGAGCAGATCACCGGCTCGGCCCTGGACGACCTGCTGGACGAAGCCGCGAGTGAGCTGATCGACGAAGCGATGCCGGAGTTGAAGGCGGCGAGCCGGCCACAGGGAATGCTGCCACTGTAAGCGTCCCCTATTTGCAGTTGACTGGACCGGTCGGATTCCGGATGGTGCGCCGGAACCGAACGTGAACAATCGATGGTAGCCGTGGATCTGGTGCTGAACGGTGTCGGCCTGAAGGCCGATTTGTCGGGCGCTCTCGTCTGGCCGGAGCGCAACTTGCTGGTGGTGGCCGACCTTCATCTGGAGAAGGGATCGGCCTTCGCCCAGCGCGGCCAGTTGCTGCCGCCCTACGACACGAGCGCCACCCTCGACCGCCTGGAGCAGGTCATCCGGCGGCTGAATCCCGAGACGGTAATCTGCCTCGGCGACAGCTTCCACGACAGCCGCGCCGCAGAGCGCATCGCCCAGCGCGATGCCGACCGTCTTTCCGCGATAACTGCCGAGCGGGATTGGGTCTGGATCACCGGCAACCACGATCCTGAACCGCCCGCCCATCTGGGCGGCCGTGTCGCCGAGTCCGTGACGCTGGGGCCGCTGTGCTTCCGGCATGAAGCCAGGGCGGGGGCCGGCGGTGAAGTTTCCGGCCACTACCATCCCGTGGCGGCGATCCGCGTCCATGGCAAGCGGGTTCGGGCGCGCTGCTTCGCCAGCGACGGCCAGCGCCTCATCATGCCGTCATTTGGCGCCTATACGGGGGGTCTGAACGTGCTGGACCGTGCCTTAGCGCCCCTGCTCGGCCGCCGCTTCGAAGTGCGGATGATCGGCAGCGAGCGGCTGTTCGCCTTCCCCAGCGCCCGGCTGGAACCGGACCCGGAGCGGGTGAGATATCAATAAGCCGGTCGAACTCGGCGAGACGTTGGATTGACGGATACGGGTGAGGGCATAAGTTCGCTGGTCGGCGCTCAGCCGTCCTTCTTCGCAGTCTCGGTCCATCGGAATGACATCCCCCTCCCCCGCCATCGTCTGGTTCCGTAAGGACCTTCGCCTTGCCGACAACCCCGCCCTCCGCCGGGCGGTGGACAGCGGTGCTGCCGTGATCCCCGTCTTCATCCTGGAGGAAGGATCGGACACCATCCGCGCTCCCGGAGGCGCCGGGTGCTGGTGGCTGCATCACAGCCTGGAGCGGCTTGGAGAAGCCCTCGGCAAGGCCGGCGCTCCGCTGGCGTTGCGCCGGGGCGATGCGGCCGAAGCGCTTTCCGCCCTGATCGATGAAACGGGAGCCGGCTCGGTCTACTGGAGCGATAGTTTCGATCCCGCGACGCATGCCCGTGACGATACGATCCGCACCGCCCTGGCTGGCCGGGGGCTCAGGGTCGAAAGCTTCAATGCGACATTGCTGTTCGATCCCTCGTCCATCCGGTCGAAGGCGGGAACGCCTTTCAAGGTGTTCACGCCGTTCTGGCGTACCCTGTCGTCGGGTCCGGAGCCGGAACGCCCTCTACCAGCACCGGCAAAGATCCGGGGCGTTGCGCAAAGCCCCCGGAGCGAGGCCTTGTCCAGCTTCGAACTGCTGCCGATCCGGCCCGACTGGGCCGGCGGCATTCGCGAAAGCTGGACTCCGGGAGAAGCCGCCGCTGCGGGGCGGCTTCACGATTTCCTCGACGAGATCGTGCAGGACTACCGCACCGGCCGCGACCGTCCCGGTCGGGACGGTACGTCGCGGCTGTCGCCGTATCTTCACTGGGGCGAGATATCGCCCCGGCAAGTCTGGCACGCCGCGAAGATGCGCATGGATGCCGGATCGGAGCCAGCGATAGAAGCTTTCCTGCGGGAAATCGGCTGGCGGGAATTTACCCACGGACTGCTCCAGACCCACCCCGACCTCGCGGCCGAGCCGATGGACCGGCGCTTCGCCAAATTGCCATGGCGTCAGGATGGCGAAGGGCTGAAAGCTTGGCAGCGCGGCCTGACCGGCTTCCCCATCGTCGATGCGGGCATGCGCCAGCTTTGGCGGACGGGTTGGATGCACAACCGCGTCCGGATGATCACCGGCTCCTTCCTGGTCAAGGACCTGCTGGTGCGCTGGCAGGATGGGGAAGCGTGGTTCTGGGATACGCTGGTCGATGCCGACGCCGCCAACAACAGCGCCAACTGGCAATGGATCGCCGGCTGCGGCGCCGATCCCTCCCCCTTCTTCCGGGTCTTCAACCCCGTACTCCAGGGCGAGAAGTTCGACCCCGACGGCGCCTATGTCAGCCGCTACGTGCCCGAACTGGCGAAGCTGCCGCGCAAGTTCATCCACCACCCCTGGGACGCGCCCAAGGACGTACTGGCAAAAGCCGGCGTCATGTTAGGCAAGACCTACCCGCACCCGATCGTCAATCACGCCACCGCCCGCGACCGGGCGCTGGATGCCCTGAGGGCCATGCGTCAAGCAACCAGAGTAGAGACGGCTTCCTGAGAACCATACGCGACTGCTGCTTGCCACGGCTTGGAGAACAAATCATAATATCACCAATGGATTATCGGTGATGAGTGTTACTGAAATGAAAGAAGCTCGCCGATCCGGAACAGATGTGGCTTATACGGCTGCACTGCATCGATTCAAGCGCGACCTTGCCTCAGCTTTTCCAGGGCGGTTGAGGCGCGTCGTCCTATTCGGATCACGGGCACGTGGAGATCATCGCTACGATAGCGATTGGGATGTCGCCATATTCCTTGAAGGCTACGACCGTTTTCACGACCTGTCACGCCTTGTCGAAGTTGCCCACCCATATCTCCTGGAAGGGATAGGAATCAGGCCGATAGGACTGTCGGGTGACGGAGAAGGCTCTGGAACTGAGCTGTTGCATCGGTTGAGAACTGAAGGCGTACCGGTCTGATTATGACTTCTCAGTCAGCGACACTACTCGGGCCGGAACGAGAAGCCGCTGTAAGTGAGGCTCTTGCAACCGCGTCCCGACACTGGCGAGAAGCATTCATTCTCGATCCAGCACTTGTTCCTGTTTCCGTCATCCATGCCAGCTATTATGCGATGTTTCATTTAGCGAGAGCCATTTTGCTGTCAGAAACTGGGAATTGCCCATACCGGCACTTGAGTGTTGCTCGCGAAATGGCACGGCTTCTGGAGAAGAACCCTGATCCGGCAGCACGTTCAGTGGTCATAGCATTTGAAACCACACAGGCTTTGCGCGAAGCATGTGATTACGACCCCATCGTAGCGCCAAACGAAGCAGAGGCGCACAAAGTCGTAAATTCATTAAGGGCGCAGATTGAACTTGCGAAGGTGCATTTCCATTTGAAATGTGAAGTTTAATATTAAGAAGTTATGATACAGGCGGCAGACACAACCTGCCGCCTGACCGAATCCTCCGCCCTTACGCCTTCAGGATCTTGGCGTGGTGGGCGATATGGTCGCCCATGAAGGTGGCGATGAAGTAATAGCTGTGGTCGTAGCCGGGCTGGCGCCGCAGCGTCAGGGGGGTTCCTGACTTCTGGCAGGCTTCTTCCAGAAGCTCGGGCTTCAGTTCCTTTTCAAGGAACTGGTCAGATGTCCCCTGGTCCACCAGGATCGGGGATTTCCATCCGCCTTTTTCGGCAAGCAACGAGGCGTCGTACTGCTTCCAGGCTTCCTTGTCCTGGCCAAGGTAGCCGCCCAGCGCTTTTTCGCCCCAGGGCACGCGCGACGCCGCGACGATGGGCGAGAAGGCGGATACCGACCGGTAGCGATCTGGGTTGCGGAGCGCCATGACGAGCGCGCCG
>DASQKT010000225.1:0-2815 GCA_035630415.1 Skermanella sp. | reverse complement strand
GAGTGCCGTCCGCGCTTCCATGCCATCGCCCCGGCCCAATGCGTCGCGAATCCGGCGATGCTCGGCGTTCGACGCGCGCAGACCCCCGGCGGCGTTCAGCAGGTCGAAATACGGACCGATGCGCAGCCATAGCGACTCGATGATCGACAGCAGCGTCTCCGACCCCGCCGCCCGGTAGACCGTGAAGTGGAAGTCCCGGTTGGCCGGGACGTAGCGCTTTCCGTCGCCCGCCGCCTGGGCTGCTTCCATCGTCGCGATCAGGTCGTCCAGCTTCGCCATATCGGCGGCTGGGATCACCCGCGCCGCCCACTCCGTCGCGACCCCCTCGATTTCGATCCGGGCGCGGGTCAGGTCTTCCAGCCGGTCGATGCTGAGCAGCGGAATGCCGACCGAGCGGCCGGCGACAACAGTCAGCGCCTTTTCCGCCACCAGCCGGTGCAGGGCTTCGCGCACCGGCATCGCGCTGACGCCGAAGGCGTCCGACAGGCTCTGGATCGTCACCGTGCGGCCCGGTTCGATGCCGCCGTTCAGAATCAGTTCCTTCAATTGACGGTAGACATGGTCCTGCACCGTCTCTCTCGGGACGGGGCGCAGGGGCAGGCTTCTGTTGGTGAGTGCCATGGCGGTGCCGTCCTCTTGCCGGTGCTTTAACGCAGTATAGGCCTTCAAGAGCCTTGCATTCCAGCGTGATATTTGATTTATGATCAAAAGACAGAACGGTACAGTTTTGAGAGCATAGGGGGAGGAACGACATGGCTGACTTCAACGCCACAGGGCAGCGGGTGCTGGTAACGGCCGGCGCTTCGGGCATCGGTCTCGCCATCGCCCGGACGCTGGCCGGCGCCGGCGCCAGGGTTCATGTCTGCGACGTGGACGAAGGCGCACTGGCGGCCTGCCGGGATGAGATTCCGGGAGTAGGAACCACGGTCGCCGACGTGTCGGACGACGCGGCGGTGGACCGCCTTTTCGACGACGTTCAGGCGGGGCTCGGCGGACTCGACGTGCTGGTCAACAACGCCGGTATCGCCGGGCCGACGGCGGCGATCGAGGATATCTCGCCGGCCGACTGGCGCCGCTGCATCGATATCGACCTGACCGGCATGTTCCTGTGCGCCCGCCGCGCAGTGCCGATGCTGAAGAAGGAGGGCGCTGGCGCCATCGTCAACATGTCGTCGGTAGCGGGCCGGCTCGGCTACGCCTTCCGCACCCCCTATGCCGCCGCCAAGTGGGGCGTGATCGGGCTGACGGAGAGTCTGGCTCGCGAGCTGGGTCCGTCCGGCATCTCGGTCAACGCCGTCCTGCCCGGTATCGTCGCCGGCCCCCGGATCGAGAAGGTCATCAACGCCCGCGCCGAGCAGGTCGGCGTAAGCTACGCCGAGATGGAGAAGCAATACCTCGCCAAGGCCTCGCTGCGCCGGATGGTCAGCGCCGACGACGTCGCCGCCATGGTGCTGTTCCTGGCATCTCCCGCCGGCCGCAACGTCTCCGGCCAGTCGCTCAGCGTCTGCGCCAACGTCGAGACGCTTTGATTATCTAGAGTTCAGGGAAACCGGAGAAAACGCCATGGCGAAGTCCAACAAGGTCATCATCACCTGCGCCGTGACCGGCGCCATCCATACCCCCAGCATGTCGCCGCACCTGCCGGTGACGCCGGAACAGATCGCCGACGCCGCCATCGGCGCCGCCGAAGCCGGCGCCGCCATCGTCCACCTGCATGCGCGCAATCCCGAGACCGGCAAGCCGGACCAGACGCCGGAAGCCTTCCAGCCGTTCCTGAAGGTGATCAAGCAGCGCACCGACTGCGTCATCAACCTGACGACCGGTGGTGCTCCCTACATGACGGTGGAGGAGCGGCTTCGTCCGGCGGCCGAGCTGAAGCCGGAAGTGGCCTCGCTCAACATGGGCTCGATGAATTTCGGCCTTTATCCGATGCTGAACCGCTTCAAGGACTTCAAGTTCGAGTGGGAACGCCAGCACCTGGAGAACAGCCGCGACCTCGTGTTCAAGAATACCTTCGCGGATATCGAATACGTCCTGAAGACCTGCTCCGAGAACGGCACGCGGTTCGAGTTCGAGTGCTACGACACCTCGCACCTGTACAACCTCGCCCACTTCCGGGATCGCGGGCTGGTCAAGGGTCCGCTGTTCGTCCAGACCGTGTTCGGCCTGCTCGGCGGCATCGGGCCGCATCCGGAAGACGTGCTGCACATGAAGCGGACGGCGGACCGGCTGTTCGGCGACGACTATCGCTGGTCGGTGCTGGGCGCCGGCCGCAACCAGATGCCGATCGCCGCGATGGCAGCCGCCATGGGCGCCAATGTCCGCGTCGGCCTTGAGGACAGCCTGTGGGACGGACCCGGCAAGCTGGCTGAAAGCAACGCCGCCCAGGTCCGCCGCGCCCGCTCGATCCTGGAAGGCCTCGGCCTGGAGATCGCCACCGCCGCCGAGGCGCGCGAAATCCTGGCGCTCAAAGGCGGCGATCAGGTCAACTTCTGATCCCGCCCGCAACCGTCAAGGCGAGGTGAGCGATCACTCCGCCTTGGCGGTCTCTTTCTTCATGCCGGGGACGTTCTTCTTCTCGGCCAGATCCTCGACCTTCTCGCGGACCTTGTCGGTCGGCTGCTTGTCGGGATCGACCTCGATCTTCACCGGCGCCGTGCCGTCGTCGATCATGTCCAGCTTCTTGGCGGCGCCCTTCGACAGGTCGATCACCCGGCCGTCGACATAGGGACCCCGGTCGTTGATCTTGACGTCGACCGACTTGCCGGTTTCCTCGTTGGTGACCGTCGCCTTCGAGCCGAGCGGCAGCTCCTTG
>DASQKT010000224.1:0-17646 GCA_035630415.1 Skermanella sp. | reverse complement strand
GCTATGAATCCGAAGAAGTCATCGGCCAGAACGTCAAGATGCTGATGCCAGCTCCCTATCAGGAGGAGCACGATACTTATCTTCAAAACTATCATGAGACAGGCAGCCGACGGATCATCGGCATCGGCCGCGAAGTCCACGGCCGCCGCAAGGACGGGACGGTCTTTCCGCTAGAACTCTCGGTCGGCGAAGCCGGCAGCGGCGACGGACAGGTCTTCATCGGCATCATCCGCGACATCACGCAGCGCAAGCAGTACGAGACGGACCTGCTGGAGCGGAAGGCACGCCTGACGTCGATCCTGGAGACGGTGCCGGACGCCATAATCGTGATCGACGACCGGGGGATCATCGAGTCGTTCAGCCCCGCCGCCGAACGGCTGTTCGGTTATGCCTCCGCCGAGGTGGTCGGCCGGAACGTCAGCATCCTGATGCCCGCCCCCTATCGCGGCGCTCATGACGGCTACATGCACCACTATCTCACCACGGGCGAGAAACGGATCATCGGCATCGGCCGCGTCGTCGTCGGCCAGCGCGCGGATGGCGCTACCTTCCCGATGGATCTCGCGGTGGGCGAGGTCAATATGGCCGGCCGCCGCCTGTTCACCGGCTTCGTCCGCGACTTGACCGAGCACCAGCACGCGGAAAAGCGGCTTCAAGACCTGCAAAGCGAATTGCTGCACGTGTCGCGCTTCAGCGCGATGGGCCAGATGTCCTCCACCCTGGCGCACGAACTGAACCAGCCGCTGACGGCGATCACCAATTATGTCAAGGCCTGCCGACGCATGATGGATGCGTCCGACAGCAAGCCTTCGCCCAAGATCCTGGAAACCATGGACAAAGCCGTCGCTCAGGCTGTCCGCGCCGGCCAGATCATCCGCCGGATGCGCGATTTCATCGAGAAAGGGCAGACGGACCGGACAGCGGAAGCCATCAACAAGGTCGTCGAGGAAGCGAGCGCACTTGCGCTGGTCGGTGCCAAGCAGGAGAATATCCGGGTCAATTTCCAACTGGCGCCAGAGTCTCCGCCGGTCTGGATCGACAAGATACAGATCCAGCAGGTAGTGCTGAACCTGGTCCGCAACGCCATGGAGGCATTGATCCATTCACCGGTCCGCGACCTGACGATTGGAACTGCGGCGTCGTTCGACGACACGGTGGAAGTCACCGTCAGCGACACCGGCCCCGGTCTGGCGCCGGTCGTCGCGGCGAACCTGTTCCAGCCGTTCGTCACCACCAAGCCGAAGGGCATGGGACTGGGCCTGTCGATCTGCCGGTCGATCATAGACGCCCATGGCGGACGCTTGTGGGCCTCGGCAAATCCCAATGGCGGCATCACCTTCCATTTCACGGTCGAGACGGCTCGTCCCGAGAATCACGATGACGATACCCTCTGAAAACAATGAACAAGAGACCGTCTTCATCCTTGACGATGACGACGCGGTCCGCGATTCGCTTCAGATCCTGCTGGAATCGGCAGGATTCACGGTCGAAGCCTTCGCGTCGCCGCTGGAATTCCTGAACTCGTCCGCTCCTGGTCGGGCGGGCTGCCTGCTGATCGACGTGCGGATGCCGGAAATGAGCGGCATCGAGGTTCAGGAGCATCTTGCGGCGAACAAACGGCAGCTTCCGGTCATCGTCATGACCGGCCATGCCGATGTGCCGCTGGCGGTACGGGCCATGAAGGCCGGCGCCATCGATTTCATCGAAAAGCCGTTCGATGACGAGGTCATCATCGAGACCGTGCGTCGCGCGCTGGAACTGCGTCCTGCCGCCAATCCGGAAATCGCCCAGCGGCTCGCATCGCTCACCCCGCGCGAACGGGAGGTATTGGACGGTCTGGTGGCCGGGCGCGCCAACAAGGTCATCGCCTTCGATCTCGATATCAGTCCCCGCACCGTGGAAATCCACCGCGCCCGCGTCATGGAAAAGATGCAGGCGCGCAGTTTGTCGCAGCTCGTCCGCATGGCCCTGGAATCCGGCATTTCACCGCCATCGGCCTGACCGGATGTATTGCACATAGGGAGTATTGCGTATTTCGCGATGCCACGCTCCAGCCTACTCTGCGTTATGACGATGCAGTACCGGAATATGCGGCACTGTGCCGGTCGTAGGGTTTCGGGAGGCTGGTGTCGTGATTTCAGAATTCAACCGGACGGTGTTCCTCGTGGACGACGACGAGCCTGTTCGCGACTCTCTGAAAACGCTGCTGGAATCATACAGCATGCCGGTCGAAGACTTTCCGTCCTGTCCCGAGTTCCTGAAGCATTTCGACGGCAACGATGCGGGCTGTCTGGTGCTCGATCTCCATCTCCCCGTCATGAGCGGGCTGGAGTTCATGGAGCGCTATGGATCGCGCCTGAACGACATGCCGGTGATCCTGATAACTGGACGCGGCGACCCGGCCACCAAGGCGCGGGCGCTCGAAGCCGGCGTCCTGGCTTTCATCGAAAAGCCGTTCGATGATGAACGGCTGGTCGATCTGATCCGGACGGCGCTGGCCCGCAAGTCTCCCCAGACGGTCGTCCCGCCGACCTGCCACTGACAAGCCGGCGCTCGACTTTGGACCTTGCCCTCAGAAGCGGATCTTCAGCTTGCCCATGATCCGCTGATAGCCATCGCCGAAGCCGTAGGCAGCCCCTACTTCGATCCGGTCGAAACCGAAACGTCCGCCCTCGGCTCCCTTGGAGAAGCTGAGCGAGACCTCGTCGAAGCCCTTGACGTACAACTCGTCGCCCAGATAGCGGCTATCGATAAACGCGGCCGTGACGCGGAGCGGCGCCGGGCCTTCCGTCAGGTCGCGGGAAACGAAGATGCCGTTCCGCAGGATCACATTGGTCAGGTCGTAGTCGATGTCGTAGTCGCCGACCGAAACCCCGGTGGCTCGGTAGACGCCGGCCATGTTGCCAAGGCCGAAATGCCAGTCGTTCCAGTCCCAGCGAATATCGCTGGTCACGGACCCCGAATAGACGACAGCGGCAGCCCCAAGATCGACCGATCCCGCGACACCGGCGCGGACGGCGGGAGTGATCGACCACCAGTCGGTCACGGGCAGCCGGACACCGATGCCGAGCGATCCCGACAGGCTGTCCGACTCACCGCTGCGCACCCAGTTGACCGGCAGATCGACCAGTACGGCGGCGTCACTTTCCTCGAAATTGAATCGGTAGGAGAAAGTCCCGGATACCCGGTTCTGGTCGTAGCTGCCGGATGCCGTCCCTCGCCCGCCCTCGACGCTGAAGCCCACAAGGTTCGGGGCGCCGGTACCGTCGGCATGACGAAGGAAATCGGTACCCTGGGCGAAGTCCGCCTCCCCCATCAGGGACATCAGACTGTCGGGATTGCCGGCAACCGGATCGATGGCGGTTTCCCGGACGGCGGCCTGAAGCACCTTGGTCACGTCGGAGCCGCCGGAGCCCTTGAAGTAGTCGGTGACCGCATCCTGCGCTTCGTCACGGGTGGCGCCTGTAAAGGTGCGCTCGATCCCGGCGGAGGGCACCTTCAGCACGATGGTCGAGCCGGCCGTGGGATACTCGATCGTCGCGGCCAGTCCACGAAGGTTCAACGAGGCGCTGGCTGGCGCATTGTCGCGGTACGAGGGCAGCAAGGTCCTGAGACTGGTTCCGGAAACGCTGTCGATCGCGTCTTCGATGCTCTTGTAATTGTAAGTTCTGCTCTCGCCATTGGCGCTCAAAACGGCTGTAAAAGCTTCACGGGCCTGAGCGGACGACAGTGGCAGAAATGCTGTTACGGCCGCCGCCGTCATCAAAAAAAACCCTTTGCGCATAACCAGATACCTCGCACCACCTCAGTCCGGGACGCCCGCCGCCCATTGGATGGATAGAGATAAACGAGGTATGGTTAACTACCACTTAAGGTTAATGCGTCTACTCGGTTTTCGCAGTTCCGGTCTGCGATAACTCCATGATCAGGCTGGACGTCAGGTAAAGGCGGGGTGCGATGCTGGACAGCTCCGCGTATTCCTCCGGCGAATGAAGGCCGGCGCCGACCAGCCCCATGGTTTCCAGAACAGCTGGCTTCGGGTTTTTCGGATCATAGGCATATCCCGCATCTGTGCCGAACCGCATCGCGACGGGTTTGAGGTCGCGTCCGGTCTTGGCGTAGATTTCGCGGGCGAGCCCGGCGAGACGGTCGGAGCCGGGGTTCTTCACCAGCGGCGGACGGCCTTTCTCGATGCGGAACTCGACCTCCGTGTCCGGGATCAGGTGGTTCCCGATCAGACGCTTGCCGTCGGCAAGGACCCGGTCGTACTCGGACAGGTCGGAGTAGCGCATGTCACCCTCGGCGGCGGCCTGAGCCGGGATGATGTTGCGCTTGTCGCCTCCCTTGACGACGGTCCAGTTGACCGTCGTTCCCTTCGCCGGATCGCCCAGGTCCTTCAGCTGGACGAGCTGGTGCGCCAGCTCGGTGACGGCGTTACGTCCCTCTTCCGGCGCGGAACCGGCATGGGACGCCCTGCCCTTCACGTTCAGGAACACCGTGTTGATGCCGTTGGTCGCGGTCGTGACGGCGTCGCTGTCGGGCGGCTCGTAGGAGAAGACGTAGTCCTGCCGAGCGGCCAGTTCGGCGATGGTATCGCGCGACCCGCGCGAGCCCATTTCCTCATCGGGATTGAACAGGACGGTTATGGTGCCGTAACGGTCGAACTTGGCGTCCTTGAGCAGCTTCAGCGAATGCAGGATGACGGCAAGGCCACCCTTGGCATCGGCGACACCAGGGCCACGGGCGCGTTCTCCCTCGATGCGGAAGGGACGCTCGGCGACGGCGCCTTCAGGGAAGACGGTGTCGTAGTGGACCATCAGCAGGAACTTCGCCTCGCCCTGCCCCTTCAGCGTACCGACGATGTTCTTGCCGGTGGACGGCTTGGCGTCGCTCACCGTGACGTCCGCTCCAAGCGCCTTCAGGCGGTCGGTCAGGATGGCTTCGACCTTGGACAAACCAGGGCCATGGCCGGTCCCGGTATCGATGCTGACAAGCTGCTCCAGCGTCGTCAGGAAGTCGGACCGCTCAGCCTCCGCCCTCTTAAGCAAATCGCCGGATTGCTGGCCGGCATCGGCGGCGAAAGCCGCACCGGCGCCGGGGGAACACAGCGCTACGGCCGCTACGAAGGTTGCCGATCGTATGTGCATGGGGAGCGCTCCTCACCTGAATTGATGCTTCCAGGTCAACACGCGAGCCGGCGGATGGTGGCGGGCGGAACAATCTGCACGTGCTACAACGGTTAGCCGCCCTCCATCCGCCAGACCAGATCGCCGTCCGTCACGAGGCTTTCCCTATGGGTGATCAGCAGCACCGTGCGGCCTGCCAGCCTGGGACGCAGGGCTTTCATCACCCTGGCCTCGGTCGCGGAATCGAGACCTTCCGTCGGTTCATCAAGGATCATCACCGGCGCGTCCTTCAGGAGTGCTCGGGCGAGCGACAGGCGGCGGGCTTGGCCGCCGGAGAGCAGGATGCCGTTTTCGCCGACCCAGGTCAGGATGCCGTTCGGAAGGTGCTCGACGAAGTCGGCGAGGTCCACGATTTCCAGGGCTGCCCAAAGCTCGTCGTTGGTGGCATCGGGACGGGCGATCAGAAGGTTGTCGCGGATGTCGGCGGCGAACAGATGGGCGTTCTGGCTGACATAAGCGATGCGGCTATGCAGGTCCTCCTGGCGAAGACTGCGGAGATCGATGCCACCCAGGGTCACCTGTCCGGAATCCGGATCGATCAGCCGAAGCGCAAGCTGGGCCAAGGTCGATTTGCCCGAACCGCTTGGCCCCAGCAGGATGGCGGTGCGGCCTTCCGGAAGATGAAGCTGAACGTTGTCGAGCACCGGCTTGCCGTAGCCGAAAGTAACGGCGTCGAAATCAAGGTCATGCCGACGGGGAGCTGGAGCGGGTTGCTCGGGATCGCCGATGCGCGGCCGCATATCGGCAATCTCATTCAGCCGGCGCGCCGCTGCTTTGGTGCGGCCGAGGAACTGATAGGCGAGCGGCAGGGGCGCCGTCGCCTCGAATACCGCCATCACCAGGAAGACGACGAGAGCGACGGTCGGACCGTCCAGGCGATCGTCGCCGGTCTGAGCGGTTGTCAGGAACAGCACCACCCAGACAGCTCCGCCAGCCGCCATCATGGACAGGGCGGCGGACAAGCCGGTGATGGAACTCATCCGGCGCTGCCGGACGATCAGGTCGTCGGTCTCATAGGCGATTGCCTCGCCCTGCCGTCCTTCCGCCGCGAAGGCGCGGAGGTCGGCTAGGCCCTGGATACCATCGACGGCGCGCGTCCGCAGCCGCGCGCCGATCGCGACCATGTCGGCACCAGCGCGGGCGCCGAGCCTGGCGGCAATCGCCGGCACCAGGAGACCGGCCACCAGCATCAGAGCAGCCGTCGTCAGCGCCACAGCCGGGTCTATCCAGCCCAGCGGTAGCAGGACGGCGGCGGCGGCAATCACGGCGACCACGCTTGGCGCCAGCACCCGCAGGTACAAGTTGTCGAGCGCATCGATATCGGCAGTTAGCCGGGTCAGCAAATCACCGCCGGTCAGCCGCGCGATCTGCCCGGCGTCGAGCGGGACGGCCTTGGCGAACAGCCAGCGCCGGAGGTCGGCGAGCAGACGGAAAGTCGCATCGTGATTGACCAGTCGCTCGGCGTAGCGCCCGCCGGTGCGGATCAGTGCTGCGGCCCTGATGGCGGCGCTGGGGGTGAAGATATTGAAGGCGGCCGATCCCAGCAATCCCAGACCAGCCAGAGCGCTGCCGGTTATAAACCAGCCGGAGACGCCGAGCAGCCCGATGCCGGCCAGCAGCGTCACCAGCATCAGCAGGGCGCCGAAGATCATCCGGCCCGCATGACGGCGGAACAGCTTCAGGAAGGGCCAAAGCTCACGCATCGACCACCTCCAGCTTGCCGCCGCCGACCTCGATCCGTCGTTCCGCCCAGCCAATGCCCGACGCGCTGTGCGTCGCGATCAGCACCGTCCGCCCGCGTGCCAGCCGGTCCAGTGCGGACAGGACGAGCCTTTCGTTCTCGGGGTCCAGCCCGGCGGTCGGTTCGTCCAGCAACAGGACCGGCGCGTCCTTCAGATAGGCGCGGGCAAGGGCTACCCGGCGCGCCTCACCGCCCGAGATGCCGTGGCCGCGCTGGCCGATCCGGGTATCCAACCCATCGGGCAGACGGTCGGCGAAATCCGTCACGTGGGCGGCGTCGGCCGCTTCGTCGATCTGAGCATCGGTAGCGTCCGGGCGGGCCAGCCGGATGTTCTCCCGGATCGTACCGTGGAACAGGTGCGGATTTTGCCCGACCCAGGCGGTGACTGTCGCCGGATCAATCCGGCCGACCTCCAGTCCGCCGATCCGCACGGACCCGGCATTGGACCTGATAAAGCCGAGGAACAAACCGATGATCGTCGATTTGCCGGCGCCGCTCGGCCCGACCAGAGCTACCCGCTCGCCGGCCGCGACGCTCAGCGATACGTCTTGCAGCACGGGCCTCGCCCCCTCTCCGCTGCCATGGGCGAAGCTGACGGCGGTCATGTCCAGCGCCATCGGCCCGGCATCGGCGGGCGGCCGGATGCCGCCGCGCGGCGCTGCCGGCGTTTCGAGCACAGCCAGGATCTGCCCAGCCGCCGCGACGGCGGCTGCCCGGTCATGGTAATGGGCTGCAAGCTGGCGCAGCGGCAGGAAGAATTCCGGCGCCAGCATCAGCACGAACAATCCGGTCGCCAGAGTGACGCCGCCGCTGGGACCGAAGCGGACATAGCCCAGCAGGCTGAAGCCCACATAGACCGCGACCACCGCGACCGCCATGGCGCTGAACAGTTCCAGCACGGCGGAGGACAGGAAGGCGATGCGGAGGACACCCATGGTTCGCTGGCGGTAATCGTCCGAAACCTTGCCGATCAGGTCCAGTTCTCGCCGCGCCTGACCGAACAGCTTCAGCGTCGTCAAACCTTGCAACCGATCGAGGAAGTATCCGCCCATGCGCGCCAGCGCCTCGAACTGCCGCTTGCTGGCGGACGCGGCGCCCATCCCGATCAGCGACATGAACAGCGGTACGAAGGGCGCCGCAGCAAGCAGCATGGCGCCGACCACCCAGTTCACCGGGAAGATTGCCGCCAGCAGGGTCAGGGGCACCAGCACCGACAGCGCCATTTGCGGCAGGAAGCGGGCGAAATAGCCGTCGAGTGCATCGACCTGCTCGATCAGGACGGTTGCCAGATCGCCGCTGTGCCTGCCACCCACATAGGCCGGCCCAAGGCGCGCGATGTGCCCGTAAAGCTCGCGACGCAAGCCTGACCGGACTCGGGCCGCCGCCGCGAAGCCCGCCACCTCCGCGCCCCAGGCACACAGGCCGCGCGCGGCATAGATTGCCAGCAAGCCCCACAGCGCCGGCATGAGGTCGGCCCTGGCCGTACCGTCCACGATCGAAGCGTTGAGCACATAAGCGATCAGCCCGGCTTGCGCCAGCAGGAGCAGCCCGCCAGCGAACCCGGCGCCGACCGCCAACCCGATCCACAGACGTGCCCGCCGCGCCAGCCCGCTCAGATACTTCGCCGCCTCCCGATCCGCCACCGGCCACCTTCATCCGTCAATTCAATGCCATATGGTCACCTGACATATGTCAGGTGACCATAGGTAAAACCCCTTACGTAGAAGTCCCTACGTAAAAGCCCTTACGTACAATTCCCAACTTAAGTGAAGGCGACCATTGAGCCTATACCTCCCGATACCAGCAGGAACGCGGCCCATAAGGTCCGCCGAGTGGAAACGGAGAGGACGACAACATGGCCCTAGCTCTTGCCATTGCCGGAACGGCCGCAGCGGGTATCGAAGCCTTCGCTCCGTCCGTTCCACTTCCTTCTTCCCGTATACAGTGGGCGAACACCGGCTGGAGCCCGCGCCCGGCCGATCCCCTCGACGCCATCGCCACCCCTGCCGCCCTCGACCGTGACCAGCCGCTGTTCCGCGAGGGCGAAAGCGCCGACGCCGTGTTCGAAGTGACCAGCGGCACCATTCGCGTCTTCAAGCTTCTCCCCGACGGACGGCGGCAGATAATCGGGTTCCTGGAAACCGGTGACTTCCTCGGCCTCGCCTTCAACGAGAACTATCTCTACACCGCCGAAGCCGTTACCCCCGCCTCCGTCCGCCGCATCTCGCGCCGCCGGATGGAAGCGCTGATCGACGAGAACCAGGAAGTCCGCCGCCGCCTGATGACGATCACGGCGAACGAGTTGCTGACCGCCCAGGACCAGATGGTCCTGCTCGGCCGCAAGACCGCGAAGGAAAAGCTCTGCACCTTTCTGGTGGGCCTGTCGCGGAAAGCGGCACGGCGCGGTCTGAACGCCACGCGGGTCTCCATGCCGATGGGCAGGGCCGACATCGCGGACTATCTGGGCCTGACGATCGAAACCGTTTCCCGCACCATCACCTGCCTGAAGACCGCCGGTCTGATCCGGCTGCTCGAAAACCACAAGGTCGAGCTGGCCGATGCGGAAGCCATCGCCGAACTGGCCGACGCCGCGTAAGCCGCAGCGGCTTAAACCATAGCAGCGTTCAGTGGCCGACCGACTTCGAGAACAGGTTCACGACGATCACTCCCGCCACGATCAGGCCGAGGCCGAGCATCGCCGGCAGGTCGAGCGGCTGCTTGAACCAGACGACGCCGACCATGCTGATGAGGACGATGCCGAGCCCGCTCCAGATCGCATAGGCGATGCCGACCGGCAAGGTCCTCAGCACGAGCGACAGGAAGAAGAACGACGTCCCGTAGCAAACGACCATGACGATGATCGGCAGCAGTCTTGTGAACTGCTCGGACGCCTTCAGCGCCGATGTCCCGATGACTTCCAGCACGATGGCGGTGAACAGGAACGCGTAGGTCATCCGGTTTTCCTCGATACTGCGTCGTTCATGATCTCGTCAGCGCGATGAGCCGGTCGGCGATCCGGCGGCGCATATCCTCGTCTATCCCATAGAGCCCGCAGACATCGGCCAGCCAGAGCCCGTCGGCCGCCAGCCGGGCGATCATCAGCCCGACCGGATCGGCCGCCTCAGCCTTATCGATCTCGCGCTGTTCGGCCAGCCTCGCCCGCCAGTCCGCCATCAGGGACGGGTCGGACATGAAGGCGGCGCTCAGCGCCCCCCACCGTTTTATCTCCTGGTCGGGTTCGTCGACCACCGTGCGGACATAGGCGCGGGCGCTCCGCCCCTGTGCGTCGGGATCGCTGCCGGCCCGCTCCGCCACCTGCCCCATGAAGCGTTCCGAGATATCCTCCACCATCGCCAGCAGCAGCGCATGCTTGCTGGGAAAGTGGTGCAGCAGTCCACCCTTGCTGACCCCCGCCCGCTTCGCCACCGCGTCGAGCGTCAGGGCCATGACGCCGCTTTCGGTCACCAACTGGCCGGCGACGTCGAGAAGGCGCTGCTGGGTGATGTCAGGCTGCCGCTTGCGGGGAGAGATCTCGGTCATGGGCCCTAACATACCGTCTGGACGGTATGTTGCCAAGAGGATGTCAATCTGCTCATCTGAAGAGTGGACATACCAGTTCGTGCGGGTGAAACTGTGCGTATCCCGAATACTCCGGGGGACAGACTAATTCCGGAAACGAACAACCAAGCCGCGGATGAACGCGGTTCCGCTGGGGGAGTAAACAATGCGATTGTCCGGCAAGACCGTCCTTGTAACGGCGGCGGCGCAGGGAATCGGGCGCGCCACGGCGCTCGCCTTCGCACGCGAGGGTGCTGATGTCATCGCCACCGATGTCAATCTGGAGAAACTTTCCGAGCTTGAAGGGACCCAGGGCCTGAAGGTCCGCGCTCTCGACGTGCTCGACACCCAGGCTATCCAGTCGCTGGCATCCGAGCTGGGCGCTGTCGATGCCTTGGTGAGCTGCGCCGGCTATGTCCATCACGGCACGATCCTGGAGTGCGAAGAGAAGGACTGGGACTTCTCCTTCGACCTGAACGTCCGCAGCATGTACCGGATCATCCGCGCCTTCCTGCCGGCCATGCTGGAGCGCGGCCAGGGCGGTTCGATCGTCAACATCGCTTCGGTCGCGTCCTCGGTGAAGGGAATCCCGAACCGGTTCGTCTATGGCACCAGCAAGGCGGCGGTAATCGGCCTGACGAAATCCGTCGCCGCCGACTTCGTGGCCAAGGGCATCCGCTGCAACGCGATCTGCCCCGGCACCATTCAGACGCCGTCGCTCGACGACCGGATCGCGGCTCAGGGCGATGCCGAAGCCGCCCGGAAGGCGTTCGTCGCGCGCCAGCCCTTGGGCCGCCTTGGCACGCCGGAGGAAATCGCGTCCATGGCGCTTTATCTGGCCAGCGACGAATCCGCCTTCACCACCGGCCAGATCCACGTGGTCGATGGCGGGATCAGCATCTGATCCGCTGGGTTTCTTGAACCAACCGTAGGGAAGACACGCACATGGCTGACGTGACCGTCGCCGATATCGAAGCAGCGCGCTCCGCCGCCCGGTATCCCAGCCTCAAGGACAAGGCTGTTCTGATTACGGGAGGCGCTTCGGGAATCGGCGCCTCCACCGTCGTGCATTTCGTCGTTCAGGGGGCGAAGGTCGCCTTCATCGACCGGGACCAGGGTGCCGCCGAAGCTCTGCTGGGCACCCTGAAGGAGGCCGGCGAAGCGGCTCCGCTGTTCGTCGCCTGCGACCTGACGGACCTCACCGCCGCCAAGGCGGCCGCGAGCCGGATCGAAGACTTAGCAGGGCCGATCCGCGTGCTGGTCAACAACGCGGCGCGCGACGACCGGCACAAGATCGCCGATGTGACGCCCGAGTACTGGGACGAACGCCTCAACGTCAACCTGCGGCACCAGTTCTTCATGGCGCAGTCGGTGGCGCCCGGCATGGCGAAAGCCGGCGGCGGCTCGATCGTCAACCTGGGCTCGACCTCCTGGATGGTCTGCACCGACGATCTGGCCGTGTATCAGGCTGCCAAGGCGGGTGCCGTCGGATTGACCCGTGGACTGGCCCGCGACCTGGGACCGTCCCGTATCCGGGTCAACCATGTCGCTCCGGGCTGGATCATGACCGAGCGGCAGAAGAGCCTGTGGGTGACACCGGAGAAGCTCGAGGCGACGCTGGCCCGTCAATGCCTGAAGGACGAGTTGCAGCCCCACGACGTGGCCCGCATGGTCCTGTTCCTGGGTGCCGACGATAGCATGATGCTGTCCGCCCAGACCTTCATCGTCGATGCCGGAACGGTCTGAGCGATGACTGGCCACGATCATAGCCACGACCACCACCACGGGAATGGGCATGAGCACTCCCATGCGGCCCCGCCTTCGCCCATGGCGGAACGGGTCAAGTCGCTGGAAGCTCTCCTGGTCGCCAAGAAGCTTGTCGATCCCGACTCGCTGAACGCGCTGATCGACACCTACGAGCACAAGGTCGGTCCGCGCAACGGCGCCAAGGTCGTGGCGAGAGCCTGGGCGGACCCGGCCTACAAGGAGCGGCTGATGCGTGACGCCACGGCGGCCATCGCGGAGTTCGGCTTCACCGGGCGGCAGGGCGAGGATATGGTCGTGGTCGAGAATACGCCTGCGGTCCACAACATGGTCGTCTGCACGCTCTGCTCCTGCTACCCATGGCCGGTGCTGGGGCTGCCGCCCGTCTGGTACAAATCGGCCCCCTACCGGTCCCGAGCTGTTATGGACCCGCGCGGGGTCTTGCGGGAGTTCGGTACCGTCATCGGCGACGATGTCGAAGTGCGGGTGTGGGACAGCACGGCGGAACTGCGGTACCTCGTGCTGCCGGAACGGCCGCCTGGAACGGAGGACTTCGGCGAGGAGCAATTGGCCGAACTGGTCACGCGCGACAGCATGATCGGCGTCACAAAGGCTAAGCCGCCGGAGAGCGTTCCATGAACGGCGCCCATGACATGGGCGGCATGCATGGCATGGGGCCGATCGACACCGATCCGGACGACCCGCTGTTCCATGCGGAATGGGAAAAGCGGGCGTTCGCGATTACGCTGGCCCTTGGCTTCCACGGCCGCTGGAACATCGATACCTCCCGCCATGCCCGCGAGAACCGGCACCCCGTCGACTACCTGAGCAGCAGCTACTACGAGCTTTGGCTGAAAGGGATCGAGCGGCTGGCGGTCGATACCGGCATGATCTCGCCCGAGGAACTGGCGACGGGGAAGCCGGAAGGATTCGCCGCCACTCCGCCGCCCGATCCGGACCGCGTCGCGGCGATCCTCGCCAAGGGCGCCAGCGCGAAGCTTGACGACGACGTACCGGCGAGGTTCCGGACCGGCGCAAGGGTCCGTGCCCTGGATATCACCACTTCAGGCCATACCCGCGTGCCGCGCTATTGCCGAGGCCGGATCGGCATTATCGACCGCGACCACGGCGTCTACGTCTTTCCCGACACCCACGCCCATGGCTTGGGGAAGAAGCCGCAGCACTGCTACAGCGTCCGCTTCGCCGGCCGCGACCTGTGGGGCGGCGCGGCGCCGGGCAACGACGCCATCTACGTCGATCTGTGGGACGACTATCTGGAGGCCGCACCTTGATGCAGGGAGACGAGCCGCCGTTCCGCGAACCCTGGGAAGCGCAGGCTTTCGCCATGACGGTGAAGCTTCATGAGGCCGGCCATTTCACGTGGCCCGAGTGGGCGGCGATCCTGTCGGAAGAGATCGCCGAAGCCCAGAAACGGGGCGATCCGGATCTGGGAACGACTTACTACCACCACTGGCTGCGGGCGCTGGAACGGATGGTGGTGGCAAAGGGGATAGTCCGGCCAGACGAACTGGACTGACATCCTGCCGGGTGTAGTCTGAGGGAAAACCAAGAATACTCGAAAAAAATACACTGGGAGGGAACCATGAAAAGAAGAACCTTCATCCGCACCTGCGCGATTGCTCTGACCGCCGTCGGCGGACTGCTCGCGATGGGACAGTCGCCGGCTCTCGCGGCATACCCCGAGCGTCCGATCACGATGATCGTGCCATGGGGCGCCGGCGGCGGAACCGATGCAACCGCCCGCATCGTCAGCAGCCTGCTGGAACGGACCCTGGGACAGCCGATCAACGTGGTCAACCGGACCGGCGGCAGCGGCGTGGTCGGCCATCAGGCGATCGCCAGTTCGTCACCCGACGGCTATACGCTGGGCATCGCGACCGTCGAGATCGGCATGATGCATTGGCAGGGGCTGACCCAGCTCACCTATGCCGACTACACGCCGCTGGCCCTGATGAACGAGGACCCCGCCGGACTTCAGGTCAGCAAGGACAGTCCCTACAACTCCGCCAAGGACCTGCTGGAAGCGATCCGCGCCAAGCCCGGCACCATGAAGGCCTCCGGCACTGGACAGGGCGGCATCTGGCATCTGGCGCTGGCCGGCATGCTTCAGGAAGCCGATATCGCGCCGCAGGCGGTCGCCTGGGTGCCGAGCCAGGGTGCGGCGCCCGGTCTCCAGGACCTTGTCGCCGGCGGCGTTCAGATAGCGCCCTGCTCCATCCCGGAAGCGCGGTCGCTGATCGATGCGGGACGGGTCAAGAGCCTCGCCATCATGGCCGAAAAGCGCAACCCGCTGTTCCCCGATATCCCGACGCTCAAGGAACAGACCGGCATCGACTGGACCATGGCCGCGTGGCGCGGGATCGTCGCTCCGAAGGGCCTGCCGGACGATATCGCGCAAAAGCTGACCGCGGCGCTGAAGCAGGTCTACGACAGCGCCGAGTTCAAGGACTTCATGTCCCAGCGCGGTTTCGGAATGATCTACGCCTCCGGCGAGCAGTTCGGCACCTTCATGTCCGAGAGCAACGACAGCCTGGGCAAGGTGATGAAGGCGGTCGGGATCGCCCGTTAGTATAAGGGCGGCAGCAAATATGCGGATCAACGACGCGATCCTGGGAGCGGTCCTGCTGGCCTGCTCCCTCGCGGTCGGGCTTTACGCCCGGACCTTTCCAGCCATACCGGGTCAGGAATACGGGGCATCGGTGTTCCCGACCTGGATTTCAATAGCATTGGGGCTCTGCTCCGCCGTCCTGATCGCGGGCGGCATGCGGCAATGGGCCGAAACCGGCGCCGTGTCTCTGGCATCGTGGGCGCGCTCCGGCCACCACCTGCGGTCGCTGGCGATCACGATAGCGCTGGTGGTGTTCTATATCCTTGCATCGACCCCGCTTGGATTCATCCCGACGGCGTTCATAGCGCTCGTCATCCTGTTCGGCGTTCTGGGTGTCAAGCCGCTGCTGACACCCGTCCTCGCGGCCGGCATTACGATGGTGGTGCATTACGGCTTCTACAGCCTGCTGCGAGTGCCGCTGCCGTGGGGCGTGCTGACGCCCTGGGCTTGGTGACGCCATGGATGCGATACTCCTTGCGACCCAGATGGTCTTTCAGCCGGACGTGCTGGTCACCATCGTCCTGGCCGCCCTGTTCGGCCTGTTCGTCGGGTCCGTCCCTGGCCTGACTGCCACCATGGCGACGGCGCTTCTGGTGCCGATCACCTTCTTCATGGCTCCGGTCGCCGCCATCGGCGCCATCGTCACCTGCTCGGCGATGGCGATCTTCGCCGGCGACATCCCCGGAACCCTGCTGCGCATCCCCGGAACCCCCGCATCCGCCGCCTATACGGATGAAGCCTATGCCATGACCCGCAAGGGTCAGGGGGAACTGGCGCTGGGAGCCAACCTGCTGTTCTCCGCCCTCGGCGGGCTGTTCGGCACGGCAGTCCTGATCGTGGCCGCGCCCTCGCTGGCCGAGGTCGCACTCCAGTTCAGCTCGTTCGAGTATTTCTGGCTGGCCTGCCTCGGCCTGACCTGCGCCACGGTGGTCGGGACGGGATCGACCATCAAGGGGCTGGTAAGCCTGATGATCGGGCTTCTGGTCGCGACCATCGGGCTGAACAATCCGGCGGGCGTACCGCGCTTCACCTTTGGCAGTGTCGATCTGATGGGCGGAATCGACTTCATCGCCGCGATGATTGGCCTGTTCGCGGTTTCGGAGATCTTCCGCTACGTCCTGGGGATGTCCCCCGATACCAGCAACGTCCAGGCACCGGCCGGCAACCTGTTCACCGGCTGGGGCAGACTGTTCAAGCAGTACTGGCGGCAGTCGCTTCGCGGCAACGTGCTGGGGACCGCGATTGGCGCCCTGCCCGGCGCCGGGGCCGACATCGCGGCCTGGGTCAGCTATGCCGTCAGCAAGCGCTTTTCCAAGACTCCGGAGAAGTTCGGCACCGGGCACGTCGAAGGCATCATCGAGAGCACGTCGAGCAACAACGCCGCCCTTGGCGGCGCCTGGGTCCCTGCCCTGGTGTTCGGCATTCCCGGTGACAGCATTACGGCCATCGTTATCGGCGTGCTGTACCTGAAGGGGATGAATCCGGGGCCAACGATCTTCATCAACAACCCGCAGGACATCTACGCGGTCTTCCTGATCTTCATCCTGGCTAACATCTTCATGGTGCCGGCCGGCTGGGCCGCGATCAAGTCGGCCCGGCTGCTGATGAAGGTGCCGCGCAACGTGCTGATGCCGACGATCCTGCTGTTCTGCGTGGTCGGCTCGTTCGCCATCAACAACTCCGTCTTCGGCGTGAGCGTCATGCTGTTCTTCGGCCTGCTGGGCTTCATCATGGAAGAGAACGGCTTCCCCATAGCCCCGACCATCCTGGGGATCGTTCTGGGGCCGCTGCTGGAGGAGAACTTCGTCACGTCGATGATCAAATCGGACGGCAGCTTCCTGGGGTTCTTCGAACGGCCGCTGGCGGCAGGCCTGGGCATCATAACGATCGCGGTCTGGATCGTGCCGTTGGGCTTGTATCTCTGGCGCAAGGCAAGGAGCTGATTCACGACTTATTAAGCTTAACAATCGATAACCATGACATCACAGGCCCGAATCGTGCGGAGCTTTGCCGATGTCATTGAATTTCCTGGTACGGGGCAAGGTGGACCAGTTGCCCCAGCCGCAGCCGGATGCGGAGCCCAAACAGCTGCAAGCACTGGCGCCGCCCGCGACAACCGGTCCGGTACCGGCCCCGGCATCATCACGAGTGATGCCGCGCGGCCGTACCGCCGATTCCAGCAGTGCTCCGCCCTTCCATGCCGGCGAGACGAAAATGACCGACGATCTTCAGGCTATCGCCAACCTGATCGGGCAACTCAGCGACGACCCGCCGGAGCCCACGCCGATCAAGGCTCCGGTAGCCGTTGCGACGGAAGCCCCCCGGAAGGCAGCCGAAGACACGAGCGCGCGGGAGGATTCCTTGTTCGACGAATATCAGGCCACTCTCGCACGCCTCGAAGCTTCCAAGTCCAGCGGCGAAGGCCTGCTGTCCCAGATCGAGGCGTTCTCCAGTACCCTGGAACGCCAAGTCGCCGAGTTGAGCATGGCGCGGGCCTCGATGAACAAGCTCGCCAGCGATAACAGCCGGCTGGTCAACGAGAACGACCGGCTGCGCGCCATGCTGCGGTCCCTGCTGGAAGCGATCGACGCCGATGCCCGCCGTAGCAGCGAGAGCATTGCGGCGGCGGAACGCCGGCTAAGGGACCTCAGCCGCCAGCCACAGGGCGGCGAGCGCGACCGGCAAAAGCAAGGTCCCGCACGCGGGTTGGTAGCCGAAGGCTGACGAGGTTCAATCCGGAACGCGTCCGGATACGGCGACCGGCAAGT
>DASQKT010000223.1:0-11237 GCA_035630415.1 Skermanella sp. | reverse complement strand
ATGGTGCCGCCGATCGAGATCTCGCCGCCGCTGATCTGCTCCAGCCCCGCCACCATGCGCAGCAGGGTGGACTTGCCGCAGCCGCTCGGGCCGACCAGGACGACGAACTCCTCGTCCTCGATATCGATGTCTATGCCGTGGATGACTTCATTCTGCCCGTAGGCTTTGCGGACCTGGGTGATCCCAACGGATGCCATGGCGTTCCCTGTCTCCCTGTTCGGCCGCTCTTACGGCGGCGTTCGATATCAACAGGGTACACGGGTTCACGCCGGGGCAACAAGCCGCCTTCGAGAAGCGCTCACGCGGCTGATGGAACCGGCAGTTCTTCCGGCTTGGCCTGCCACTGGTCGAGCACGCCATTGACCAGGGCCGCGCTGTTGTCCAGCGCCTCCTGCATCAGGCTGAGCTGGTTGGGCCACGGCATTTCGATCCAGCCGGTCGCCTCGCCCATGTCGCATTCCAGCTTGCCGAGGAATTTACGGACGATCGCCTGCATGCGGCGGTTGCTGATCATGCAGATCAGCATCAGCCGGCGAAGCGAACGGTTGCGGGAAACGGTCATGATCCGGCGCACGACGCCCGATCCGATCCCCTGCCCCTGGAACTCCCGCTCGACGCTGACCGCCAGTTCGCCCTCGCCCGGCCAGACCTTGGGCTCCGTCCTCAGTTCGGCCACGGCGCGTAACTCGCCGCGCACGAAGCAGCCGACCATGATGGTGAAGCGCCAGTCGATGCCCTGACAGTAGGCCGTGATCGACTCGTCCGTCTTGAAGCCGCAGAAACGCGCATAGCGGTCCTGGGAAGACAGCCGCAGCAGATGGTCACGATAGGCGTTGAGGTCGGTAGGGAGAAGCTTCCGGTAAAAGGTCATGATGGACTTCACATCCGTATCTTCGGGAACGAACGCCTTTAGTCCTTGGAACCCTTCCACCCCTTGGTGTCGATGGGACATGATCGCTCGGATAGAGCGTCCTGTCTCCGGGTAGCCGTTGGTCTAGCCACTTCGCCTATATTGCATTGCAGCAAACGTCTGAAAAGCCCCTGTGTTGCTGCCATGCACAAAAGTCGCCCCTGGGTGTCCACGATGTCACAGTTGGCGAGAGCGGCCGACGTGGTTATGCTCGCTTTGGAAACCATCGACCGTTGGATATCATGAGCATCTGGGGAAAGATCCTGGGCGGAGCGGCGGGTTTCGCCATCGGCGGACCGATCGGAGCCCTGCTGGGCGCCGTCGCCGGGCACGCTGTCGATCTCTATCGGGAAGACGAATCCGATTCGCCTTCCGCCACCACCGAAGTAGCACAGGACGCCACTCAGCAGATCGCCTTCACGATCGGCGTCATCGTGCTGGGCGCCAAGATGGCGAAGGTGGACGGCGCCGTCACCCGGCACGAAGTCAACGCCTTCAAGCAGGTCTTCCACATCCCGGATAACGAGATGAAGAATGTCGGGCGGGTCTTCGATCTGGCCCGGCGCGACAGCCAGGGATGGGAACCCTACGCCAAACAGATCGCCAAGCTGCTGGCCGACCGTCCCGCCGTGCTGGAAGACCTGCTGGACGGCCTGTTCCATATCGGCCGAGCCGACGGCGCGCTGCACGACGCGGAGATCGAATACCTGCACGGCATCGCCAGGGTCTTCGGCTTTTCCGACCACGACTTCAACCGCATCCGCGCCTGCAATGGCTGCGCACAGAAGAACGACGCCTACGCCGTGCTGGGCCTGACCCCCGCCGCCACGGACGAGGAAATCAAGATAACGTACCGGCAGCTCGTCCGCGACCATCACCCGGATCGGCTGATCGCCCAGGGATTGCCGCAGGACTTCATCGACATCGCCAACGACAAGCTGGCTGCGATCAACGCCGCCCACGACCGCATCCGGAAGGAGCGCGGTGCCGTGCCCGAGCCGGCCTGAACCTGACCGGCCTGACGCCGGTTCCCGTATCCCGCCGCCAAGATGCCGCCCTGACCTGCCGATAAAGCGCTTGCCCTTATAGGGGGTATCGCCTTTATAGCATCCAATCATGGCACCTACTCCTCCCCTGGTCGCGCTGATGGGCGCCACGGTCACTTTCGGCGGTCTGCCGGTGTTCGAGAAAATCGATCTCGGCATCGCGCGGGGCGAAAAAGTGTGCCTGGTCGGACGCAACGGCAGCGGCAAATCCACCCTCATGAAACTGTTGGCCGGGCAGATCCTGCCCGACGACGGCGAACGCTTTCTCCAGCCCGGCGCGCGGGTCGCGTATCTGGCGCAGGAGCCGTCATTCGACGGCTACGCGTCCGTCCACGACTTCGTCGCGGAGGGCCTTCCCCCCGACGACCAGGACGCCCTGCACCGGGTCGATGCCGTGCTGGACCGCCTGAGCCTCGCCGGCGACCGCGCGCCCTCGACGCTGTCCGGCGGGGAAGCGCGGCGCGCAGCATTGGGCCGCGCCCTGGTCTCCGCCCCCGACGTCCTGCTGCTCGACGAGCCGACCAACCACCTCGACCTGCCGACGATCGAGTGGCTGGAAGGCGAGCTTCAGTCCTATCGCGGCGGCCTGCTGCTGATCAGCCACGACCGCGCCTTCCTGTCGAAGCTGTCGCGCCGGACCCTGTGGCTCGACCGCGGCGGCATCCGGGAGACGGAACGCGGCTTCGCCGAGTTCGAAACGTGGCAGCAGGAGGTCTTCGCCTCGGAAGAGATCGCCGCCCACAAGCTCGACCGCAAGATCGCCGCCGAGACACAGTGGATGCGCGAAGGCATCAGTGCCCGGCGGACCCGCAACATGGGCCGCGTCCGCGCCTTGCAACAGCTTCGCGTGGACCGCACCGAGCGGGTGCGCGGCGGCGCGCAGGTCAAGCTGGCGGTGGCGGAAGCCGAGATCAGCGGCCGTCTGGTGATCGAGGCTGAGCACGTCGCCAAGGGCTTCGACACCGCCGAGGGGCGGCGGGAAGTCGCCAAGGACTTCTCCACCAAGATCCTGCGCGGCGACCGCGTCGGCCTGATCGGCCCCAACGGGGCCGGCAAGACGACGCTGCTCAAGATCCTGACCGGCCAGTTGCCGCCCGACAGCGGCACGGTGCGGCTGGGCGTCAACCTCCAGCCGGTCTATTTCGACCAGCGCCGGGCATCGCTCGACCCGGAGGCGACGATCCACCAGACGCTCTGCCCGTTCGGCGGCGATACCGTCACCGCCGGCGGTCAGGCCCGCCATGTCGCGTCCTATATGAGGGACTTCTTGTTCGATCCCCGGCTCAAGGATACGCCGACCAAGGCGCTGTCCGGCGGCGAGCGGAACCGGCTGCTGCTGGCGACGCTGTTCGCCCGGCCGTCCAATCTGATGATCCTCGACGAGCCGACCAACGACCTTGATATGGATACGCTCGACCTGCTGGAAGAGGTCCTGAGCGACTACGACGGCACGCTCCTGCTGGTCAGCCACGACCGCGACTTCCTCGACCGGCTGGTGACCTCGGTCATCGCGGTGGAAGGCGAAGGCGAGGTCCAGGAATATGTCGGCGGCTATTCCGACTACGCGATTCAGCGCCAGGAGCGGAACGGCGAGGCGGCCAAGGCCCGCCGCAAGGAAACCGCTGCCACGACATCCGCCGCCGAACCGAAGCAGCGGAAGAAGCTGGGCTACCAGCAGCAGCGGGAACTGGATCAGCTGCCGAAGACGATGGAAGACCTGACGAAGAAGATCAAGGCTGCCGAGACGAAGATGGCCGATGCCGACTTCTTCAGCCGCGACCCTGCCGGGTTCCAGAAGACCAGCGAAGGATTGACCAAGTTGCAGGCGGAGCTTGAAGCGGCGGAAGAGCGCTGGCTTGAACTGGAGGCGTTGCGGGAAGAGCTGGAAGCCTCCTCTTGAGCCGGCGCGACATGGTGATGGCCCTGATCGTCATGGTGATCTGGGGCTTCAATTTCGCCGTCGCCAAGTTCGGGCTGCGCGATTTCTCGCCCATCTTCCTGATGTGCCTGCGGTTCGCCGGCGTCGCGGCCCTGCTGCTGCCGTTCGTCCGGATACCTCGGGGCCAGATGAAGGAGATCTTCATCCTGTCGGTGCTGCTGGGCAGCCTGCACTTCCCGCTGATGTTCACCGGCCTGACGGGAGTGGACGCGGCGACGGCGTCGATCGCGATCCAGCTCCAGGTGCCGTTCTCATCGATCCTCGCGGCCGCGCTGTACCGCGACAGGCTGGGCTGGAAGCGCGGCCTGGGCATGGCGATCTCCTTCGCCGGAGTGATCGTGATCGCCGGGGAGCCGAGGGCGCTCGACAACACCTTCTATCTGTTACTGGTGATCATCGCGGCCCTGATCTTCTCGATCGTCAACATCCAGATCAGACGGATCGGCGATATCAGCGGATTCGCGCTGAACGGCTGGATGGCGATCATGGCCGTCCCGCAGCTGTTCGTCGCCAGCCTGCTGATGGAGACCGGCCAATGGGAACAGTTGCATACCGCCACATGGCTGGGCTGGAGCGCCATCGCCTATATGGCCGTCATGGTGACGATCGTCTCGTACCTGATGTGGTACCCGCTGGTGCGGAAATACCCGGTCAACCAGACGATGCCCTGGACCCTGCTGGCCCCGGTGTTCGGCGTCATTTCCGGCATCTTCGTGCTGGGTGAGCCGATGACGCCCGCCATGATCGTCGGAGGCGCCCTGACCCTGGTCGGCGTCGCGGTGATCGTGATCCGCAAGGCCCCCAAGCAGAACCAGAACCAGTCGGTGACGTGATGGCGCCCTCCATCCCGGTCGTTTGCCACCCCTCGCCCAACCACGGTCCCCGCCCCGACGGCGTGCCGGTCGATATCCTGCTGGTCCACTACACCGGCATGCCGACCGGGGGCCAAGCGCTGGAGCGGCTGTGCGATAGCCAGGCGCAGGTCAGCGCCCATTACCTGATCGAGGAGGACGGCACCGTCTTCTCGCTGGTCGATGAGGACCGCCGCGCGTGGCACGCGGGCGCCGGGTACTGGCAAGGGGAGCGCGACATCAACAGCCGGTCGGTCGGCGTCGAACTGGTCAATCCTGGGCACGAATGGGGCTACCGGCCGTTTCCCGACGCCCAGATGGCCTCATTCGCCGCCCTGGCCCAAGGTGTCATGGAACGGCATGGGATTTTGTCCCACCGCGTGCTCGCCCACTCCGACGTGGCTCCATCGCGGAAGGAAGACCCTGGGGAACTGTTCGACTGGCGCTGGCTGGCGGCGCGCGGAATTGGCTTCTGGCCGGTCCCCGGCGCCCTGGACGACGGACCGGGGCATGCCGTGGCGGAAGCGCAGGCCCTGCTGGCTCGATTCGGGTACGAAGTAGAATCGACTGGAGTACTCAATCCGCAGACTCGAGTCGCTGCGACGGCGTTCCAGCGGCACTTCATCCCCGAGCGGTGCGGATACGGGCTGGACGCGGTTTTCATGAGGATTCTCAGGGCGGCAGTCAGGCAGATGGACGCCTCTTCGTTAACCCCGCGTTAATATTCAGTCACCGTCTGGCACTATTACAGCTCAGAGTCGGCATTCAGCCTGTAATCTTGTTGCAACGCACCCTGGCAATCCCTAAGTTCCCCTCCGCCAGACGGCCGGATGACCGCTTTTGCAGGGCGACCTGCGGGAGAGGAAAGTCCGGGCTCCACGGAAATACGGTGCCGGGTAACGCCCGGCGGGGGCGACCCCAGGGAAAGTGCCACAGAAAGCAAACCGCCTGTCCGGCCTTACGGCCCAGCGGGTAAGGGTGAAAGGGTGCGGTAAGAGCGCACCGCGCTCCCGGCAACGGGGGCGGCACGGTAAACCCCACCAGGAGCAAGACCGAATAGGGAAGACATGGGCCTTTATGGGTCCAGGCGCGTTTCCGCGCTGTCGTCCGGGTTGGTCGCGTGAGGCATCCGGCAACGGATGTCCCAGATGAATGGTCATCACCCGCCTAATCCATTCGTAAGAGGGATGAACGGCGGGTACAGAACCCGGCTTACAGGCCGTCTGGCACCTCTTAGTTAAGCATTCGCTAATTCAACTTTCAGGACGTCCCCGGACTCCGTGGATTTTTACGGGCCGGAGGGTGGGACAACGGTGTGACGTAGCGGGATAAACCTGTGGACAATCTGTTGATGAAGGTTCGCCTACATTTCCGCGACTCTTTGCGTACAGCCGAGTCGGACACCGGATCAAGAATTTGACAACAAAACTCGTTCGTTGGTTATAAGAACAAATAGTGAACGAAGTTCAGAAACCGCCTTAAGATTAACTTGATGTTTACCAACTCCCTAAAAAGCGTTGGAGTCGCAATCGTACCTTGATCGAACACGTACGCACCCGCGAAATTTCTTGATTCCAAAGGCCATTTACTGGCAACGGCATTGACTGCCCATGAAATCCCATGTTATCCCATACTCACCCAAGCACAGGGTCGGTACCCGTACGGCGTAGTTCGCCAGGGGGCTTAGACCAAGGCGAAGGTGGTGCGGAACCGATGGTTCGGACCGCGGGGCTTGAGGGTTAGATGGCCGTCTTCCTGTCCACTTACTTGAACAAAGTCGACAAGAAGGGCCGGGTGTCGGTGCCATCTCAGTTTCGTGCTGTGCTGGCCAAACAGTCTCTCGAGGGTACCGCGACCGGTCTGGTGGTCTTCCGCTCCCTACAGTTTTCTGCACTCGAAGCGTGTAGCCCGGAGCACATGGAAAAGTTGGCCGCCGATCTCGAACAGATGGATATCACCGCCGAGGAGCGTGATCTTTACGAGATGACGATTTTCGGCGACTCCGTCCAGCTGCCGGTGGATGGCGACGGCCGCATCCTGCTGCCCCAGGACCTGATGGATTACGCCGGCATCACGGAACAGGCGTCGTTCGTCGGCCGCAGCAAGACTTTCCAGATCTGGGAGCCGGGCGCCTATCAGGCCCGCGTGGAAGAAGCCCGCGCCCAGAGCCGCGCTTCCGGCATCTCGCTCAGCTCGATCTCGTCGGTCCGCCGGACCGCCGCCCCGTCGAAGGATTGAGGGCGGCATGACGCATCATCAGGCAGACTCCACCTATAAGAGCGGACATATCCCGGTACTGCTGGCGGAAGTCGTCGCGGCACTGGCTCCGCGCGATGGTGGCGTCTATGTGGACGGCACCTTCGGACGGGGCGGCTATGCCCGCGCCATCCTGGCGGCGGCCGACTGCACGGTCCTGGGCATCGACCGTGACCCTACGGCCATCGCCGCCGGCGCCGAACTGGCCCGCGAGTTCAAAGGCCGCCTGACCATGATCGAAGGCGCCTTCGGCTCGATGGACAGCCTGCTCAGCAATGCCGGCATCGGTCAGGTGGACGGCGTCACGCTCGACCTCGGGGTATCGTCACCGCAGATCGACGACCCGGCGCGCGGCTTTTCGTTCCGGGCCGACGGTCCGCTCGACATGCGCATGGGAAATCATGGGACGACCGCCGCCGACGCGGTCAACACCATGGATGAGGGCGATCTTGCCAACGTGATCTTCCGGCTGGGCGAGGAGCGGCTGTCCCGCCGGGTTGCCCGCGCCATCGTGCAGGCCCGGACCGAAGCGCCGATCGAGCGGACTTCGCAGCTTGCCGAGATCGTCCGCCGCGTCGTGCCGAAGAGCAAGGACGGCATCGACCCGGCCACCCGGACCTTCCAGGCGCTGCGCCTGCATGTGAACGACGAGCTGGGCGAACTGGATCGCGGCCTTGCTGCCGCCGAACGCCTGCTTCGCCCCGAAGGCCGTCTGGCGGTGGTTTCCTTCCACTCGCTGGAAGACCGTCAGGTCAAGGAATTCCTGCGGCAGCGCTCGGGCAACGCCCCGGCGCCGTCGCGTCACGCACCGGTCGGCACGGATGCTCCCAAGGCTCCGACCTTCCGCCTGATGTCCCGCAAGCCAGTGACGCCCGGAGCGGCCGAACTGTCCCACAACCCCCGCGCCCGGTCCGCCCGGCTGCGCGCGGCCGAACGCACGAAGGCGCCGGCCTTCGAGGAGGCAGCATGATCAGCAAGTCCACTGTGATCTGGCTGGGCCTGGCGGGCCTGGCGAGCGGCGCCCTGTTCCACACCAGCTATCGGGTTCAGGCCCTGGGCGAGGATCTTTCCGGCCTCAACCGCGCCATCATCCAGGAACAGGAAGCGATCCAGATCCTGAAGGCCGAGTGGAGCTACATGAACGATCCGAACCGGATCGAGGAAATGGCGCGCCGGCATCTGATCCTCGGCCCGACGACGTCGGATCAGATGATCACCTCGGTGGCCGGCATCCCGCAGCGTCTCCAGCCGGTCGATCCCAACAACCCGCACGGCCCGGCCCTGGTCGCCGGCACGACCGTCCCGATGCCGGCGCGCAAGCCCGGCGGCCTGGGCGGCGTCCCGGTACCGCCGGCAGCCGGCTCCGTCGTTCTCGCCAGCTATAAGGTAGCCCGATGACCGCCACGCATGAGCAGCCCGACTGGACGGCCACCGAGCGGGAGGCTGCCACCACACAGGCCGCCCCCCGCCCACGCGCCGGCGGACGGGCAGCCCATGCCCTCGAACAGGCGAGAAGCCGCCTGATGGTCACCATGGCCATCTTCGGCCTTGCCTTCGGTGCCGTCGGCATCAAGCTGGTGGACGCCACCGTGATGAGCCAGGGGGGAGACACCGGTCTGGCCCAGGCGGCCTCGGCCCATGCCGTTCCCGCAAGCCGGGCCGACATCGTGGACCGCAACGGCGTCCTGCTGGCAAGCTCGCTGGCGACCGCGTCGCTGCACGCCGACCCCAAGCTGATCATCAACCCGGTCGAAGCGACCCGGAAACTGGTGTCGGTCCTGCAAGGTCTCGACTACAACGACACGCTGGCGAAGCTGAAGAGCGACAAGCGCTTCGTCTGGATAAGGCGCAACCTGAACCCGCGCGAGCATTACGAAGTAAACAGGCTGGGCATCCCCGGCATCTACTTCCAGCGCGAGGAGCGCCGCGTCTATCCGACCGCCAACCTGACCGCCCATGTGGTGGGCTTTACCGGCGTCGATAACAGCGGCCTGATGGGGATCGAACAGTCGTTCGACAAGCAGCTTCGCGCGTCGAGCGAACCGATCCAGCTCTCCCTCGACGTCCGCCTCCAGCATATCGTGAAACGCGAGCTTCAGACCGCCGTGGACGAGTTCCAGGCGCTCGGCGGCGCCGGCATGATCATGGACGTCAAGACCGGCGAAGTGCTGGCGATGGTCTCGCTGCCGGACTTCGATCCCCATGCCCCGACCAGCGACGAAAACGCCCGCTTCAACCGCAACACGCTCGGCGTGTACGAAATGGGCTCGACCTTCAAGATCTTCAATTCGGCGCTGGCGCTGGACTCCGGCAAGATCCACATGGGCGACAGCTTCGACGCGACCAAGTCGATCCGCGTCGGGCGCTTTTCGATCAGCGACTATCACGGCAAGAACCGCTGGCTGACCGTGCCCGAGATCTTCATGTATTCGTCCAATATCGGCTCGGTCCGAATGGCGATGGAGGTCGGCACCCCCGCCCAGCGGGCGCTGATGGACAGGTTCGGCCTGCTGAAGCGCTCGCCGGTGGAGATCCCGGAAGTCGGCGCGCCGATGATCCCGCATCCCTGGCGCGACGCCAGCACCATGACCATCGCGTTCGGCCACGGCCTCTCGGTCAGCCCCGTTCAGATGGCGTCGGCCGCCGGAGCGGCCATGAACGGCGGCGTCCTGCATCCGGCCACTCTGCTGAAACGGGCACCCGACTCCCAAATTCCCGGAACACGCGTAATTTCGCCACAAACTTCGGATCAGATCCGTCGTCTGATGCGTCTGGTCGTTACCCAGGGCACGGCGACCGGGGCAGCGGCTCCCGGATATGTGGTCGGCGGAAAGACCGGTACGGCGGAAAAGACCAGTGGTCATGGCTATGCAAAGAAAGCTCTCCTGTCGTCCTTCGTCGGCGGCTTCCCGATCAACGACCCGCGCTATCTGGTGCTGGCGATGATCGACGAGCCCAAGGGCAACAAGCGCACCTTCGGCTATGCCACCGGCGGCTGGGTCGCGGCGCCGCTGGCCGGAAGGATCATCAAGCAGGTCGGACCGCTGATGGGGATCAACCCGGTCGACGAGACCCTGCCGGAGATCCGCAACGCTACCGAAATTCATCTGAACCCCAGGGGAAATACCCTTGCGTCTTACTGACCTCGTTTCTTCCACCCCGTCATCAGCCGCGCCGATCCAGGCCCGCGATCCCCTGATCGCGGGCCTGACGAGCGATTCGCGCACGGTCGAACCCGGCTGGCTGTTCGCGGCGCTGCCGGGCACAAAGGCGGACGGACGGGCCTTCGTGGCCGAAGCGGTCAGGCGTGGCGCCGTCGCGGTGCTGGGCCCCGTGGGCACGACCGCGCCCAATGGCATCGCCGTGATCGAGGACGAGAACCCCCGGCTGCGGCTGGCGCAGATGGCCGCCCGCTTCTTCGGCAGGCAACCGGCGACGGTGGCCGCCGTCACCGGCACCAACGGCAAGACATCGACGGTGCAGTTCGCGCGTCAGCTCTGGGCGCTTCTGGGCCGCAAGGCGGGCAGCCTCGGCACGCTCGGCATCACGGCGCCGGGGATGGACCGCTACGGCTCGCTGACCACGCCCGACACCGTGTCGCTGCACCGGGCGCTGGCCGAACTGGCGGATGCCGGGATCGACCATCTGGCGATGGAAGCGTCCAGCCATGGGCTGGACCAGTTCCGCTTGGACGGCGTGAAGATCGCCGCCGCCGGTTTCACAAATTTGTCACGTGACCACCTGGATTACCACGGCAGTATGCAGGCATACCTCGCGGCCAAGGCGATGCTGTTCGACCGCGTGCTGCCCCAGGGCGGCGCTGCGGTCCTCAACGCCGACACGCCCGAATTCACCCATCTGTCAGAGCTGTGCGCCCGGCGAGGTCATCGCCTGATCGGCTATGGCGCCCAGGCGAAGGAAATTGTCTTGGCTGATCTGCTGCCCCTGCCCCACGGCCAGCGCCTGAAGCTGGAAGTGTTCGGACGGGTCCACGATATCGCCCTGCCGCTGGCGGGCCGTTTCCAGTGCATGAACGCGCTCTGCGCTCTCGGTCTGGTGATCGGTTCCGGCGAGGATGCCGGCGACGCCACGGCGGCGCTCGAAAAGCTCGGCGGCGTCCATGGCCGGCTGGAACTGGTCGCCAACCATCCCTCCGGCGCTCCCGTCTACGTCGATTACGCCCACACTCCCGACGCACTGGAAACGGTGCTGCGGGCGCTCCGGCCCCATGCGGA
>DASQKT010000222.1:0-3797 GCA_035630415.1 Skermanella sp. | reverse complement strand
GCCGCATGTCGTTGTCGATACCGACGACATCCATGCCTTTTTCCGTGAAGAAGCGGACGGCTTCCGCACCGATCAGGCCGGCGGACCCGGTTACGACGGCAATCGACATGGCCGAAATTCCCTAAGTAGCTTGGCGTTGGCCGCGCGGATGAGTTGGATGCCGATTACAGACCGAGTTTCGGAAAGTTTTGGTTAAGTCCTGGTGATGAGCCGGTCCAGCCCCACTTCGCGCGGGCAATCGCGCACATGGAGCAGCAATTCCACCAGCTTGTCTCCCATGGGTCCGAGATGGTAGCCGGCCAGCACCTCGGCATAGGCCCGCTCGGTGATCGAGCGGCGCAGATCGCCGTCCAGGATCAGCGCGCCCATGCGCCGCATATATCCAGACACGTCGTCGGCCAGCATGCCGCTTTCGCCATCCTTGACGATCCTGGCGACCTCTCCGATGGGAGCGCCGAGCACCGCGACCTTCATGGCCATGTACTCGAACATTTTGGTCGGGCTCTTGCACTGGCTGAAATTATTATCCGCCAGCGGAAGGAGACCGATGTCGCTCCGCGCCATGAGAGCCGGAACGTCGGCGGGCGCCATTCGTTCGACCATCACGATATTGGGGATGTGGCTGTAGCAGGACCTGATCCTCTCCTGGAAATCGATCCAGAAATCGCCGAACCCCACGACGGTCAGACGTGCCAGATCACGGATCGAGGCTGGAAGCGCCGCGAAGGCATCGACCGTCACCATCACGTCCTTGAGGATCTGAGGGTCCCACAGGTCGCCCAGCCAGATCATGTTGACAGGATCATCTGCCGGCCGGTCCACCCGGTCCCTCAGGCCGACGTCGAACACCGAAAGATCCGTGCCGGTCGGTATGAACTCGCATTTCGGGTTGAACGGCCTGACCATGTCCATCAGCCCGTAGCTCGAGCAGACGCACAGGTGGGCGTGCTTGATAAGCTCGGCCGTCATCCCGATCTGCGACACGCCGGGCAGGAAGTGCGACAGCATCGGCAGCGAATTGGCGTTGAAGTCGAAATCGTCGTAGTCGAGCACGATCGGATTGCCGTTGGCGCTGGCCGCGATCGCTACCGCAAGACTGTGGTAGGAGACCTTCTGCATATAGAAGATCGCCGTCGGGTTGAGCTTCAGGATATCCGCACCGAGAGCGATCAGGCGCAGCTTGGTCTGGTCGTCCATCCTGTAGGCCGACGACCCCTGTCCCGGTGCCCCGAGATGATCATGGAAGGAGACGACTTCCGCGTTCAGTCCCCGGTCGCGGCACGCCTTGGCGAATGAGTAGGCGCGGACCCGGCTGGGGGCCAGGGTATAGCCGTCGGCCGCGACGAAGATGACGTCCGCGCGGCGGATGGCCTTGATCTGCGCCTGTGTGAAATTGGCATCCTGCACGATCGGCTATCCGCTTCGCGTTATGAAAATCGTTCGGCAGATTCCGCATGATTTGGTTAAGAAATGCTTACCTCCCTCTGCCCAAGGGATGAGAAAGATCCGCGTTTTTCGGCTTGACCGCCGTGCCGATTTCCGTCCTTCTTCTTATTAAGTGTTACCTCTGGTGGTATGATGCGGATTCTGGTGACTGGCGGAGCGGGGTTTGTCGGATCGAACCTCGCATCGTTCTTCAAGCGCGACCGTCCGGACGCGACTGTCGTGGCATTTGATAATCTGCGCCGGCGGGGCAGCGAACTGGCGCTTTCCAGGCTGCGCGCCGCCGGCGTCGAGTTCCGCCACGGCGATGTGCGCAACGCCGAGGACCTTGCCGAAGCCGGCGATTTCGACCTGATGATCGAGTGTTCGGCCGAACCGTCCGTCCATGCCGGGTACGGCGCTTCGCCCGCCTATGTGATCAACACCAACCTGACCGGCACCATCAACTGCCTGGAAGCCGTACGCCGGTGCGGCGCTTCGCTGGTCTTCCTGTCGACCAGCCGCGTCTATCCCATCGCGGGGTTGCGTGCCCTGCCCCTCAGCGTCGCGGCCACCCGTCTGGCGCTGGACGAGGGCGCTTCCGGACCGGGATGGTCCGCCGCCGGCATCGGCACAGGCTTCCCGATGGCCGGCAGCCGGTCGATCTACGGGGCCACGAAGCTGGCGTCGGAACTGATGATCGAGGAATACGGCGCGATGTACGGGCTCCGCGCCGTGGTAAACCGCTGCGGCGTGCTGACCGGACCGTGGCAGATGGGCAAGGTCGATCAAGGTTTCATGGTGCTGTGGGCGGCCCGCCATCTGTTCGGCGGCGGCCTCTCCTATATGGGTTTCGGCGGTACCGGGGCGCAGGTTCGCGACGTCCTTCACGTGGCCGATCTCTACGACCTGATCCGCATCCAGGTTGACGATATCGGGCTGCATGCCGGCAGGACCTACAACGTCGGCGGCGGGGCCGAAGTCAGCGTGTCGCTGGCGGAACTGACCGCCCTCTGCGTCCGGCGCTGCCAGCGCGTCGCCACGCTGGGCAGCGATCCGGAAACGCGGGCAGCGGATATCCCGTGGTACGTGACGGACAACGCCGAGGTCACGGCGGCGACCGGGTGGCGGCCGACGCGCAGCGTCGAGCGGATCGTGGACGACATCTTCCACTGGCTGGAAGCGCACGCCGACGAACTTCAGCCGGTCTTGCGCTGACCCGTCAGGCCCGCCGATCTGCGGAAATCAGGATTAACGTTTCCTTATCCGTTACGACTTAGGCTTCTGCGGTCCGGCAGAGCGACGACTTGCCGCAGGAGGAGAAGCCCCATGAAAGTACTGTTCAGCAACCCGCCCTGGTGGCTCGAGCAATTCACGATCAACGACAATGGGGCTTCGCATGACATGTGCCTGGCCGGCATCCGTGCGGGATCGCGCTGGCCGCACACGATCCATACCCATTCGACCCCGGACAACTTCATCTTCGGCGGCTACCTGCCCTACCCGTTCTTCATGGGTTATGCCACCACCTATGCAGCGCGGGCGACCGGCGCCCAGGTGGTGATGCGCGACAGCCTGGCACTGCGGGAGAGCTATGCGACCTACTTCAGCCATCTCCGTGAAGCCAACTACCGCTACATTTTCATAGAGTCGGCGTCGCCTAGCTGGGAGCACGACGGCCAGATCATCTTCGCGATCAAGAAGGTGGTGCCGGAAGCGCGCATCGTCGTAACCGGTCCGATCGCCAGCAAAGCCAAGGAAATCCTGGAGAATTTCCCGGTCCACGCAGTCATCAAGGGCGAATACGAGAAGGGTTCCGTCCGCGTCCTGGAGGGCGAGGAAGGCATCATCGAGCACGACCTCCTGACGCTGGAGGAAATGAACGGCGCTCCTTTCCCCTACTATGACGAGGTGATCGCCCACCGCTACTGGGACGACAACCCGCGCGGCCAGTCCGCCCCCCATGCCCAGGTCTGGTCAAGCCGGGGCTGCCCGTTCAAGTGCATCTTCTGCGTTTGGCCAGCGACCATGACCGGCAACGATCCGGACGGCACGGGCAAGCGGTCAGTGCGCCACTACACGCCCGAATACATGGAAGCTTTTCTGTCCGAACTGACGGGCAAGTACGGCTACAGCTCGATCTATTTCGACGACGACACTTTCAACATCGGCAACAGCCATGTGCTGAAGATGTCGGAAGTGATGACAAAGATCGGTTTGCCCTGGTCCGCTATGTGCCGCGCCGACACCTCGCGCATGGAAAGCTGGAAGATCATGCGCGATTCCGGTTGCTACGGCGTCAAGCTGGGGTTCGAATCCGGCAACCAGTGGGTCGTGGACAACATCGTCAACAAGCACCTGGACCTGGAATACGC
>DASQKT010000221.1:0-8341 GCA_035630415.1 Skermanella sp. | reverse complement strand
GGCGGTCGTCACCCTGCCGCCCGAGCGCGTCGGCGGCACTCCCGCCGCGACTTTTGCCAAACAACCAGAAAGGAGGGTGCGAAATGACAGGCTTGTCGCATCTTGAGCCCGATATCAAGCTTGAGTCAAATATCAAGCCTGACGCCTCGCCGCGCACCAGTACCACGCCTCGTCCCGCCCCGGCACCCGGTGCTACGCTGCCGCCCAAAACATTCCCCCGGTCGTCCGGCGGCGCGCTTTCCACCGTCCTGTCGCACCTGCCGGTCGGCGCCCGAGTGCTTGACGTCGGGTGCCAGGGCTGGACGGTGCTACACCGGGCGGAAGCGCTGGAGCGCAGGGACCTGCGCCATTCCGGCTGCGACCTGGACGAGGGAACGGGGGTGGTTCACGGCGAGTTCCGCAAGGCCGACCTGTGCCGGGAACCGCTCCCCTGGGAGGACGATCACTTCGACTGCGTCGTGATGAGCCATGTGCTGGAGCACCTGACCAATCCCCATGAAGCCTTCGGGGAAGCCGTCCGCGTCTGCCGGCCCGGCGGAACGATCTTCGTGGAAACCCCCTCGGACCGCGCCGTCCGCTGGTCGTTTCCCTGGGCTCAGCACCTGCACCTGATCCTGTCGTACTGGGACGATCCGACCCATGTGGGACGTCCCTTCACGCCCCAGGCGCTCTACCGCATGTCGATCTACTGGAGCTGCATCCCCCTGGCGACACGCTACGATCAGCGGTTGATCGACATCGCCCTGCTTCCGCTGCTGCTGCTGCGGGCGCTGATAACCCGCGACGTCGATGCCGGAATCGCCGCGTGGTGGCGTGCAACCGGATGGTGTTGTTACGGCGTCTTTACCAAAAGGTCGGATGTTTCTGGTAAGCCACCTATGAACTACTTCTCATTCAAGGGTGTGCGGGCACGCACCCTGGATATAGGGCAGGGCTGAGTCTGTGGCCGTACTTGCAGTTTCTTCTGATGGGACCCGCCTGGGCATTTTCAAGCAGGCGGTTTGCGCAGCGCTGGTGGCATGCGCCGGTCTGGGCGGGTGGTACTGGTGGACGGCGGCGCGTTTCGTCGAGACGACCGACAACGCCTATGTGGAGGCCGATATCTCGGCCATCAGTCCGCAGGTTTCGGGCTATATCCGGGACCTGCCGATAGAGGCCAACCAGCCGGTCGGGAAAGGCGACGTCCTGGCGGTGCTGGAGGACGAGGAATATGTCGCCAAGGTGCAGGAAGCGGCGGCGGCGGTGGACCTTGCCACGGCGGCGGTCGCGACGGCGGCGGCCCGGATAGCGCAGGCCAGTGC
This sequence comes from Skermanella sp., assembly GCA_035630415.1. GTDB lineage: Bacteria > Pseudomonadota > Alphaproteobacteria > Azospirillales > Azospirillaceae > Skermanella. The sequence continues at coordinate 7,040 of DASQKT010000221.1, read as the reverse complement.
GTCGATAGACGCGGCGAGCGCCGCCGTGGCTTCCGCCGAAGCCGAACGCACCCGGACCCGGCGCGACCTGGAGCGTTCCGCCGTCCTGGTCAGCCGGGAGGGCCTGTCGCGGCGGCAATTCGACGAGCGTGAAGCCGACGCCCACAAGGGCGATGCGGCCTATACCGGGGCCTTGGCGGTACTGGCGGCGGACCGCAAGCGGATACTGACGCTGGAAGCGGAGATGCGCGAAGCCTCGGCGCGGGTCCGGCAGGCCGAAGTGCGGCTGAGACTGGCGCGGATCGATCTGGAGCGCACCGTCATCCGGTCGCCGGTGAACGGCGTGGTCGGCAATCGCGGCGCGCAGGTCGGGCAGTTCGTCCGCGCCGGGACCCTGATGATGGCGGTGGTGCCGCTCGATACCGTCCATATCGTCGCCAACTTCAAGGAAACCCAGCTTCGCCGGATGAAGATCGGCCAGCGCGTCCGGATCACCGTCGATGCCTATGCCGACAAGCCCCTGGCCGGAACGATCGAGAGTCTGGCCCCAGCCAGCGGTGCCCGCTTCAGCGTGCTGCCGCCGGACAACGCCACCGGCAACTTCACCAAGATCATCCAGCGCGTCCCGGTCCGGATAGCGCTCGAGCCGGAAGACATGCGGACTGGCATCCTGCGCCCCGGCTTGTCGGTCGAGGCCGTGGTCGACACACGGGAAGCCCGATGAGGGCAGCTCGATGAGGGTGGCCAAGCGGCGCGGGAGCCCCCTGCCCTTCCTGTTCCGCCGAAGCCCGGAACAGGGTCCGGAACAGGCCTCGCCGGCCCGGATCATCACCCTGCCCGCCCCCGCTCCCAAGCAGGCGGAACCGAGCCTGCGGCAATGCCTGGGGTTCTACGCCATGGTGGCGGGGCTGTTCCTGGCGATCGTCGATATCCAGCTCGTGACCAGCTCCATGAAGGAGATCCAGGCCGGTTTAAGTGCCGGCCTGGACGAGATCGGCTGGGTCCAGAGCGCCTACCTGATCGGCGAGATCGTCATGATCGCACTGGCCGGGACGCTGACGCGGGCGTTCGGCACGCGCCTGCTGTTCACGCTGTCGGCCGTGGGATTCGCCCTCATGAGCTTGGCATGCGGCATGGCGTCGTCGCTGGGAGAGATGGCGGCGGCGCGCGCACTCCAGGGTTTTCTCGGCGGCGCCATGGTCCCGACGGTGTTCGCCGCCAACATCCTGATCTTCCCACCGGCGCGGCAGGTCCGCATGACGGTGCTGATCGGCCTGGTCGCGACGCTGGCACCGACCCTCGGTCCCGTGATCGGCGGGATGGTGACGCAGGCGCTGTCGTGGCGCTGGCTGTTCTTCATCACCGTCGTACCGGGCCTGGCGGTGGCCTGGGCGGTCTGGTCCCTGGTCGATATCGACCAGGGCGACAAGGCGGTCCTGCGAAAATTCGACGGCTTCGGTGCCCTGCTGCTGGCTGTGTCCCTGGGCAGTCTGCAATACGTCCTGCACGAAGGGCCGCGCCTGCAATGGCTGGACGACGGAACGGTCAAGGCGCTGCTGCTCGCCACGACCGTGGCGGGAGCGCTGCTGCTGTGGCGCTGCCTTCGGCGGCCCGCCGCGATCCTCGACCTCGGCGTCTTCCGCGACCGCAACTTCACCATCGGCTGCCTGTTCAACGTCGCTCTCGGGGCCGGTCTGTTCGTCGGGGATTACCTGATGACCCAGTATCTCGGCCGGGTGCGCGGCCTGAACAGCCAGCAGATCGGCGAGACGCTGCTGGTGACAGGGGCGTTCGAGGTGCTGGGAGCGCCGGTGTCCTTGTGGCTGGCGACGCGGGTCGACCCGCGCATCGTGCTGGGGCTGGGATACGCCCTGTTCGGCTTTGGCCTCTATCTGGCGACGGGGATGACGGCGGACTGGGACTTCGACGAGCTGTTCTGGTCGCAGGCCGTGCGCGGCTTCTCGCTGATGCTCTGCTTCGTCCCGGTGACCGGTCTGGCGCTCGGGACGCTGCCGGCACGGCAGGCGCCCGACGCCAGCGGATTGTTCAACCTGACGCGCAACGTCGGGGGAGCGGTCGGCCTCGCCTGGGTCGCCACCGCCTTGCAGGACCGCACGGCGCTGCACTACGACCGGCTGGCCGAAAGCCTCGATGCCTATGACCCGCTGGTTCAGGACCGGCTGGCCGGGATGGCGGCCGGGCTGTCGGACGTCATCGGACACGCGCCCGATCTGGCGGCGTTACGGATCATGTCGGGCGTGGTCCGCCGGCAGGCCGAGGTCATGGCGTTCAACGACCTGCTGCTGATGCTGGCGGGCATCGTGGGGCTTGCGGTCCTGCTGCTCCCCTTCGTCCGCCGGAATGGCGCCATCCCGGCGATCAGCGGCCACTGAGCATGCGGGACAGGGCCTGGGCTTTGGCGGTCAGGATGCCGACGATGCGCTCGCAACTGGCTTCGTCGAAGCGGTTCCGGGGTCCCGTGACGCCGAGCGAGCCGGCCAGCGTGCCGTCGGGTCCGAAGACCGGGACCGCGACGGCCTTGGTCTCGGGGTCCCGCTCGCCGTGGGAAACATAGAAGCCCTGGCGGCGGATTTCCTCGTGGAACTCCCCCTCCCCGTCCGTGTAGGCGACCAGGATACGGGCGCTGGCCCCCCGGTCGAGCGGCAGTTCCGCCCCCTCCTCCACATGTGAGCGCACCGTGCGGGACGCGTTGGCCCGGTACAGGCAGATCCTCCTGGTCCCTTCGCGGATGTAGAAGCAGGACGTCTCGCCGGTTTCCTCCGCCGTCCGCTGAAGGACCGGCCTGACATAGTCGGAAAGGTCGAAGGCGCTGCGGTAGAGCACGCCGAGCCTGAGCAGCGTCGGCCCGAGGCGGAACTGTCCGTCGGCGTCGCGGTGCAGGTAGCCGAACCTTTCCAGCGATGCCGCGAGACGCAGGATGGTGCTGCGGTAAAGTCCCGTGCGCTGGGCCAGCTCGCCGAGCGGCATCTTCTGCCGCCCATCGCTGAAGGCTTCCAGAATGGTGAGCGCCCGCTCGACCGCTTCCACCCTCTGCCCGGCCGCTCCTTCCGCCTTCGTCAACGCCCAGGTTCCCGGCGGGAGCGGTCCAGGGGGTTTTTCAAGCTGCTCTTATTGCGAGCATACACCCGCATTGCGCGTCCTAATTTCATCGGATTCACACTAATTGTTTGACTAAGTCGATTTTATTTTGATAAAAATTCTACTTTAGAGAACAAGTTTCTGTCTAGCAGAAAATCCAACATTGGCCGGAAACACTGGCCGGATCACCGATCGGATCGGGAGCGAGGAAGCCCAATGAACGAAACTCCCGGAGAGATCGACGTCGTCGTCAGCGAGGTCGGGCCTCGCGACGGTTTGCAGATGCTGAAGCGCGCGATGCCGACCCCGGTCAAGCATCGCTGGATCGCGGCGCTCGCCGCCTCCGGCCTTCGAGAGATCGAAGTCGGCTCCTTCGTGTCGCCGAAACTCCTGCCACAGATGGCCGACGCGGCCGATGTCGTCCGCACCGCCGCGACGATTCCCGGCCTGACGGTCGTGGCGCTGGCCCCCAACCTCAAGGGAGCCGGGCTGGCGTTCGATGCCGGGGTCCACAAGCTGTCGATGCCGGTATCGGCATCGCGCCTGCACAGCAAGGCCAACATCAACATGACGCCGGAGGAGGCGATAGCCCAGGTGGCGCAGGTCTGCGCGCTGCGCGATCGGCTTCCTGCACCCCGCAAGCCGGAGGTCGAGGTCGGGATTTCGACCGCCTTCGGCTGCACGATGGAAGGCCGGATCGACGAGGACTGGGTGATCCGGCTGGCCGTGATGGCGGCGGAGGCGGGCGCCGGCACGGTCGGCCTGTCCGACACCGTCGGCGCCGGCAACCCGGCGCAGGTCAAGCGGCTGTTCACGGCGCTGCGCCGGGAGCTTGGCGACAAGGCCGGCGGCGGCCACTTCCACAACACGCGCGGCCAGGGGCTCGCCAATGTCGTGGCGGCGCTGGAAGCCGGCGTCACCGCCTTCGACGCCTCGCAGGGGGGCATGGGCGGCTGCCCCTACGCGCCCGGCGCTTCCGGCAACGTCGTCACGGAAGACCTCGTCTTCCTGCTCGAGGCGATGGGCCTGCGGACCGGGATCGACCTCGACCGCCTGATCGCCGCCCGCGCCATCGTCCTGGAAGGTCTTCCCGGCGAACCGCTGCACGGCCATGTTGCCGCGGCCGGCGTGCCCCTGGGCTTCGTTCCGGCCAGCCGGTCGGGCGTCGGCGCGGGAGCCGGCGCGTGACCCAGCAAGTGACCCAGCGGGGGCTTCCCCTCGCCGGCATCAAGGTCGTCGAGTTCTCGCATATGGTGATGGGGCCGAGCTGCGGCCTGATCCTCGCCGACCTCGGCGCCGATGTCGTCAAGGTCGAGCCGGTGCCCGACGGCGACAACACGCGCCGCCTGCCCGGTTCCGGCGCCGGCTTCTTCGCGGCGTTCAACCGCAACAAGCGCAGTCTGGCGCTCGACCTGAAGACGCCGGAGGGGATCGAACTGGCGAAAAAGCTGATCCTGGACGCCGATGTCGTGACGGAGAACTTCCGCCCCGGCGGGATCGACGCGCTGGGGCTCGGCTACGACGTGCTGAAGGCCGGGAATCCCGGCCTGATCTACTGCTCGCTGAAGGGCTTCCTGTCCGGCCCCTACGAACAGCGGGCGGCATTGGACGAAGTCGTCCAGATGATGGGCGGGCTGGCTTATATGACGGGACCGCCCGGCCGGCCCCTGCGGGCCGGCGCCTCGGTCAACGACATCATGGGCGGGATGTTCGCCGCCATCGGCATCCTTGCCGCACTCAACGAACGGACGCGCACCGGCCAAGGCCAGCTGGTGAAAAGCGCCCTGTTCGAGAACAACATGTTCCTGGTGGCGCAGCACATGGTCCAGTTCGCGGTCACCGGCAAGCCGGCGGCCCCGATGCCGGAACGGATCTCCGCCTGGGCCGTCTACGACGTGTTCCGGACCAGCGACGATCAGCAGGTGTTCGTCGGCGTCGTCAGCGATACGCAGTGGCGGGCCTTCTGCGACGCCTTCGGCCTTCGGGACCTGCTCGCCGACCCTGCCCTGTCGGGCAACCCGCAGCGGGTGGCGGCGCGGGAGCGCTTCATGCCGATGCTGCACGAACTGCTCTCGACCTTCACGCGGGCGGAAATCTCGGCGATCTGCGAACAGGCGCGCCTGCCCTTCGCCCCGATCACGAGGCCGGAGGAAATGTTCGACGACCCGCACCTGAAGTCTCCGGGAGCGATGATCGACGTCACCCTGCCGGACGGCCGCACGACGCCGGTCCCCGCCCTGCCGCTGGAGATGAAGGGACGCCGCTTCGGTCGCCGGCTGGACGTGCCCCGCGCCGGCGAGCACAGCGCCTCGATCGCCGAAGAGCTCGGCTACGGGCCGGACGACATCGAACGGCTGGCCGGCGCCGGCATCCTCGGTCTCGGCCGGGCCGCCGCCCCTCCGGAGCAACCGGTGGCCGGGCACCCGCCGGAAGACGCCGCGACGGCATTCAGGCGACATACCGGCTGAGCGGGACGAACACCGCTTTCAGAAAACCGCCTCCACCGGCGGGACGGGCAAAGCCCGCCCGCGCTCAAAAATCCCCGCGCTCAAAAATCCAAGGGAAAGAACAGCCATGAAAAAGCGTTTCCGCGTGCTGATCGCCGCCGCACTGACCTTCCTCGCCTCGCCGGCGCTGGCCGGGTATCCGGACAAGCCGGTCAGGATCATCGTGCCCTATTCGCCGGGCGGCACCAGCGATTTCATCGCCCGCATCACCGCCCAGAACCTCAGCGAAGTGACGGGCGCCACCTTCATCGTGGAGAACAAGACGGGAGCATCAGGGCGCATCGGCTACGACATGGCCGCCAAGGCGCCGGGCGACGGCTATACGCTGGTGGCTTCGGATACCTCCTACGCCATGCTGGCGGGCCTGTACCCGAAGCTGCCCTGGGCGCACGAGACCGACCTGATCCCCATCACCGTAACGGCCGAAACCCCTGTCGTGATCGTCGCCGGCCCGAACGCGCCGTTCGCCTCGCTCAAGGAACTGGTGGCCTTCGCCAAGTCCAATCCGGGCAAGCTGAACTACGGCTCGGGCGGCGCCGGCTCGTCATCGCATCTGGCGGGGGAACTGTTCAAGAGCGTGGCCGGCGTCGATATCGCGCACATCCCGTTCAAGGGCGCCGGCGAGGCCACGACCGGCGTCATCTCCGATACGGTGGAGGTGGTCATCGCCGCTCCCCCGACCGTCATCAGCCACATCAAGTCCGGGAAGGTAAAGGGAATCGCGGTCACCTCGCCCAGCCGCTCGCCGGCCCTGCCCGATGTCCCGTCGGTCGTGGAGGCGGGCTTGCCCGGCTTCGTGATGTCGAACTGGTTCGGCCTGATGGCGCCCAAAGGCACACCGGACAGCGTCGTCGCCTATCTCCAGCAGACGGTCGCCAAGGTCCTGGAGCGATCCGACGTCAAGGAGCGGCTGACGACGGTCGGAGCGGAGGCCGTCGGCAACTCGCCGGGCGACGCCGCCAAGCGGCTGCGTGAGGACACGAAGCTCTGGGGCGGCATCGTCAAGTCGGCCGGCATAACGCTGGAGTGATCCGGACCGGCGCGGGTTTCCTTATCTGATTTTCTTGAAGTGGCGGAGGGCGGGGCGGCGCTCTGGGTCGGCCGGTCCTATTCGATGGGCACCAGCGCCCATATGGGTCCTGGCTATTTCCCGAAGGCTCTTGCCGGAATCCTGATCCTGATCGGCTGCGTTTCACTGGTCCGCGCCTGCCGGAGGCACGGCGAAGCGGTGGGCAAGCTGGCCTGGAAACCGCTGTGCCTGGTGCTGGGCGCCTGCGCGCTGTTCGGCGCCCTGCTCCAGACGGCGGGCCTGATCGCGGCGCTGCTGGCGCTCGTCCTCGTCAGCGCCTCGGCAAGCCGGAAATTTGCCTTCGACTGGACGGCGGTATCGGGGCTGGCGGCGCTGATCGCCTTCTGCTCGCTGATCTTCGTCGGCGGCCTCGGCGTGCCCATGCC
>DASQKT010000220.1:0-14507 GCA_035630415.1 Skermanella sp. | reverse complement strand
CAGCGGCGCATGGACGGCGGCATAGTTATCGACGCCGATCGCTTCCAGGCCTTCGATCCGCTGGTCGTTCTGATAGTTTCGGTGCTGGAGCATGCCAGTCAGGTGGCTGCCGGGAATGAACTTCAGGCAGCCGTTGTCCGGAGTGACTTCCTGAAGGGGCAGCCAGACCGTGATGTTCTCGATCCGGCTTCCGACCCGGTGGAAAGCCTGATCCTGATGCCACGGCGTCTGCGAGTCGGGACGGACGGGCTTGTTGATCCCATGGTCGAAGGAGAAATGCGCCGTCGGCCCGAGCAACTCCCTGGCAAGTGCATCCGCGTTGGCCCAGAAACTCGTCCGCAGCAGTTCGGGCGCGTATTTGGTCAGATGGAGCATCTGGGGCAGCTTGAAGTCGCCGTTCTGTTCGGAGCCGGCCATGTCGTAGAAATGGCCTTCCTTCCATCCAGCCCGGACATCGAACAGGCGCCGGAAGATGCGCTCGATCTCATCGACTTCGGCCGGATCGATGAATTCGGGAATGCTGAGGTGACCCTGGTTCCAAAATGTTTCCGCTTGCTGCTTGCTGAGAGTCAGGTGCGGGATTTGCTTCACCAATTGCCAATGAATATTGAATGGGAGTGTCTTGCCAAGAACCGAGTCCAACACAGGCACCGTGTCCTCCACTAAGGATTTGACTAAATTTCTGTCTTGGGACCGATCCTTTCACAAAGGCCGCAGTATTTGGAAATCGAAAGGTGTTTTAATCCTTGATGGCGCGGATGGAACTCCGTCCGTCATCACGGGAGCGACGCGGCGATACCTCCACCGTGCCGCTCCTCATGGTAGTCTTATAGTATTCGGACGAGTCGCGATGGTCCGAAAGCTTAGAACTTATAGCGTAGAGCCGCCGCGAAGATATCGACGCTGCCCTCGGCCGATGCGCGGGTATTGGTGGTCACCCCCCGCGTGGTCCGGGTCGTGTTGATGTCGGCATCTGCGATGAAGACATGGGTATAGGCGACATCGACCGTGAAATTGTCCGACACATCGTATGATAGGCCGGCGCTCAGCCAGTAGCGGTCGCCATCCGGCGTCCTGGTGGATCGGAAACCATCGACTGTCGGGGTCTCGTCATATTGGAAGCCGCTGCGTATCGTCCACTCTTCATTGAGCTTATACTGTGCGCCTACGGCAACCGAGAAGGTATCCTGATAGTTCTGGGGGACGACCTGATCATCCTGGCCGGCCTGCTTGACCCGGATTTCCTTGAAGCTGCTCCATCCGTACCAGTTGTACTCCGCCAGCAAGGTCAGGGCGGGCGTCACGTCATGGGCGAACCCGACGGCGATGATGTCGGGCAGATTGAGGTCGGCGTTACCCGGCAGGTTTCCGGCCAAGGCGCCGCCTTGGGTCCGCTTGACGTCGCCCTCAAGCGTATGGTCGATCCGGGAGCGGTAGTGGATGCCGACCCGCGTGGTCGGGAGCGGTTCGAACAGGATGCCGACATTGTAGCCGACCGCCCAGTTGTCGCCTTCCACCTCAGAAATGATGTCCGGGGTCGCCGGGCCGGCGGCGAAAGCATTGATCAGCTTGACATCAGCATATTGTATGTCGATGCCGCCGCCGATCGAAACCCAATCGAGCACCTTATAGGCGATGCTGGGAGCGATATCGATCGTCAGCAGGTCGGTTTCGATCGAGTCGTAGCGGCCGAACCAGTCGGGATCGTACTTGTTCGCCAGACCGAACGGAGCCGAGACGCCAAGCCCGACCCAAAGGTCGCGATCCATCAGCGGATAGGCGAAGTAGGCGTTGGGCACCGGCGTCGGATCGTAGGGATTGCCGCCGTCGCTGCCGCTGATGGGACTGGGCGGGGTGCCGCCGGCTGGCGTCGGGAAGGACACTGACGATCCCCGATTCTCCAGATCCGCACGGGGAACCAGCAGATGGACGCCGGCTGTCGCCTCCGGTCCCTGGAGCCGCGTCATGCCGGCGGGATTGAAGAAGATCGTGCTGGCGTCCTCCGCCACGGCCGATTCGCCGGCGAAGGCGCGGCCCAGTCCAGTGACGCTCTGCTCCTTGATGTAGAAGCCGGCCGCATCGGCCGTCTGCACGCTTCCAAGGAGTGCCAGAGCCGATGTGATGGCCACGGGTCTTGAGGACGCGAAAAGGGGCATGGAAACGCCTCCGAAACGCTTCATGGATCATTACCTCCCAATGGTGCTCTTCATTCCGCCTGTTGTTTGACCAGTAACGGCGGCTTTGAATGAAACGGGTACATGCAGTTTACGTAAACGTCAATCGCGGCGATGGGTACGCGGATATTCAAGAGGGAGCCGGCGGAGCGCACGGCTATCCGGCGCTCCGCCCGAACGATGGAAGTACTGGCGGTCACGGTAGAGAAGGGGAGGAGACGGATCTATCCAGTCAATTGTGGCCGGTCAATCCTGGCCGGTCAGCCTTGGCCGGTGACGTAGCCTCGCAGGGTTTCCACTTCCAGCTCGGTGTCGTCCAGCCGCTGCTTGACCACGTCGCCGATGCTGATCATGCCCAGCAGCTTGCCGCCGTCGACCACCGGCAGGTGGCGGAAGCGCCGCGTGGTCATCGTCGTCATGACCTCGGCGATGGTGTCGTTGGGCGAGCACTGCTGGACCTCGCGGGTCATCAGCGAACCGACCGTGTGGCTGAGCGCGTCCGCGCCATATTTGGAGAGCGCCCGGATGATATCGCGCTCGGAGATGATGCCGCGAATACCCTCGGCGCCATCCATCACCAGCACGGCGCCGATGCGGTTCTCAGTCAACAGGTTGGTGGCGTCGGCGATGGTGCGATCGGGCGTGATGGAAACGACGCCGGACCCCTTGCGCTTGATGACTGCTGCGACATGCATGGGTCTTGCTCCTCCTTGGTATCAAGGCGGCCCGTCCCGTTCCGGCGGCCGGGCCGCTATCGTTAAGTGACGATCGTGGCCACTTCCGGCCAATCGGGGTCACCTCCACATGATAGGACCATCCCATGGGCTAAGTGCAAGCCGCAGTTGTCGGTCTCTCGAAATTGTTGACCGAACACTAACGGGTTGGCACTTGCGTGGCCGGTGCGGATAACGTCGGGGAAGACGCCACCGGAGTCTGCTGCGGCACCAGCGTCAGGCAGGACTCTATGATCGTCTGGCACTGCGCCAGTTGGCTGGGACCGATGCCCTCGGGACCGCCGTAGACCAGCCGCTCGACCTTGCCGTTGCGCAGCGTGAACGTGGCCTGGCAACTGAAGTTCCTGATGTCGTATGTCGGCGCATAGCCGCCGTAATAGGGATAGCCGTAGCCATAGCCGTAGAACCGGCCCGGCCCCATGAAGGGCGTGTAGCTCTGATAGGCGACGGTGCGGCTGCTGGTGTAGGTGAAGTATTCCAGGTTGTCGATCGCGGTGCTGCGTTCGGGCACGCCGGCGCAGGACAGCAGCGTCTGCTTGGGCATGCCGACGAAAGCCTGCTGAGCGAACAGCGCCTCGTCCGCCCGAGGGTTGGCGCAGCCCGCCAGCGCAAGGGCGGTCGCGCCGAGCAGGATCGCCCCGCCGAGGCGGGAAGGGAAGGTCGAGGGTGGACGCGACGCTGTCGTGTTCATCTTCCGGTACCTCGTTCCGGGCCGATTTACGGCCTCATTGTTCAATTGCCCTCAGCCGCTCCGGCGCCAGATCCGCCGCCGCGACGCCAAAGGCCGCCAGATCCTCCGGAACCCTGCCGGAGGTCAGCAGGCCGGCGGCGGTCCGCGCCATGGCGGGAGCCGTCTGGATGCCGTAACCGCCCTGGCCGGCCAGCCAGAAGAAGCCTTGAGCCGCCGGGTCCGGCCCGACCACGGGAGACTTATCCGGCGCGAAGGTGCGCAGTCCGGCCCACCGATGGCTGATCCGGCGGATCGAGAACAAAGATGCTCGTTCGATCCGGTCAACCGTCAAGGCGACGTCCAGTTCCTCCGCCTGCGCGTCGCAGGGCTCCGACGGCGTCTCGTCGGCGGGCGAAGCGAGCAGCCGACCGCCTTCCGGCTTGAAGTAGAACGTCTCGTCCACGTCGCAGACCATCGGCCAGTGGGGCAGGTCGGCCTGTTCGGGGATGGGTGTCGGGTCGAAGGTGATCGCCGTGCGGCGCTTCGGGACCAGCCCGACGGGGGCGAGACCTGCCAGCGCCGCCACGGCATCGGCCCAGGCGCCGGCGGCGTTTACGACCCAGGGAGCCGACTGCGTTCCGGCGCGGGTCTCGGCATGCCACAATCTCTCGTGGCGGGTAAGGCTCACGAGTTCCGCATCGGTCACGATCCGGCCTCCACGGGCGCGCAGGCCCTTCAGGTAGCCGTGGTGGATCGCGTGGACATCCATGTCCATCGCGTCCGGTTCCCATACGGCTCCGGCGACATAGTCCGGGCGCAGCATCGGCGCCATCTTCAGCGCTTCCGCGCGGTCGAGCATCCGGACGGTCGGGGTCAGCACGCTCCCCGCCTCGAAAGCGCGCTCCAGCGAGGCGCGCTGGTCGTCCCGCCCGATCAGCAGCACGCCGCGTGGCGTCAGCACCGGATGTTCGGAGAAGCCTGACGCGACGACAGCGTCGTAGAAGGCGCGGCTGCCGACGGTCAGGGCACGGATCGTCGAATTCCCGTAGGTTTCGGTGTAGAGGGCGGCGGAGCGGCCCGTGGAGTGATAACCCGGCTGGCTCTCGCGCTCCACCAGCACGACGCGGCCATGCGCCGCCAGTTCGAATGCCGCCGAAGCCCCGGCGATGCCGCCGCCGATAATCAGGAAGTCGCAGGAAGTCATGGTCCGCCGCTCTGTATCCGCCATCAAGGCCGGTCGGCTGCCAGCGTAGCGCCGACCGCAAGCGCTGACCAGAGGGGCAGGGGTGTGGGTGCGGATGGACGAATGTGTCCCTCACTCCGCGCCGGATGGTCGACTGCATGTATTGTTGTCGCCGCCCGTAGTGGTATCGGAAGCGACGAGTTCAAGGCGTACCGACATGCCGACGAAAGCAGCGGCGCGCTTCAGCGTTCCGATAGTTACGCCTTCGTCGTGAGGATCGAGGATGCGGTCCAATTGCGAGCGGCTGGTGTGGATGGCGGCAGCGAACGCTTTCTTCGTAAGACGGCGTTCCTCCATTGCCTTCAAAAGCTGCTCCGCCAAGAGTTCTTTCACCGCTTCCTCATGGACCGCCTCCATGAAGCCTTCCTCGGACAGCCAGTCATCGGCCGACGACCCGATATGCTGGGGATCAAGTCCAAGAGCTTTGAAGTCCGGCCGTTCGCTGGTGGTCAAGGCTGCTTCCCTTTCGCTTTTCGCCAACGTTCGTTGGCGACGTCTATTTCGTGCTGCGGGGTCTTCCGGGTAGATTTCCTGAATGCGTGGAGGAGCACCAGAACGTTGCCGACGACACGGAACAAGGTGCGAAACTCGACTTTCCCGGCGACGATGGTCGATCTGATCTCGTAAAGACCGTCCGCAAGGTGCCCGACCGTCGGCTTTCCGATCTCCGGCCCGCCCAGTTTCACCTTCTCCAGATCCTTTCCGACCCAGATCCTTTCCGACAATGCGGCGATCCTCCTTGGCGAGGCCGAGGAAAGCATCCTTGACGGGTTCGTTATCTGCTTCGGTCCGATAGAAGAAGGCTTGGAAACGTGGACATGGTGGTAGCGTCACCGGCATTTCTAGGCATTCTGAAAAGAGAGCAGGTTATAAAAACAACCACACTGTACTAAATATGGTACATGATTGTCAACGGGCTACTCCCCCGCCGCCACCTCCGGCGGCTGGGTGCAGGCGGCCAGCGTAGTCTCGGGAGTCTGCTTCGGTTCCGGATCGGCCGGGGGGATGGCGCCATTGGGCGGGATCATCCCGTCGCGGCGGCGGAGCTGGTTGTGGATGGCGGTCGCGGCGACGGCGGCTTGGCCCATGGCGACGGAGATCTGGTTGAGGCCCTCGACGATGTCTCCGGCGGCGTAGAAGCCGGGAACCGATGTCTGGCAATGGCTATCCACGATCACGCGCCCCTGGTCGTTCATATCGGCTCCGACCTGGGCCGCGAGCGTCGAGCGGGCCAGGGTGCCGAGCGCCGAGTAAAGCGTGTCGAACGCCAGTTCCTCGCCGCTCTTCAGGATGACCTTGGTGATCCTGCCGCCTTCCTCGGTCACCCGCTCGACCTGCTCCTCGACCGTGCGGATGCCGAGTTCGGACAGCTTGCCCCGGTCCTCGGCAGTCAGGTTCATCGGCGTGCCGAGCGTCAGCAAGGTCAGGTCGGCGGTATAGCCGCGAATGAACAGGACCTCGCCCATCGCGTCGCGGCCATGGCCGATCACCGCCACCTTCTTATCAATCACTTCATAAGCGTCGCAGATCGGGCAGACGCGGATCAGACCGCGCTGGACCGCGTCGAAAAGGTCGGGCAGACGCGGCTGGTCGTCGATCACGCCCGTCGCCAGGATGACGGTCTCGGCGGCCAACTCCTCGCCGGCTTCGGTCGTGGCGACGAAGCCTGTTCGACCGGCGCGCCGCAGAGACTTGATGGAACCGGACTCGATCCGGGCGCCGTATTGCACCGCTTGGCAGCGCATCCGGTCGAGCAGGTCCAGCCCATTGATCCCGTTCATAAAGCCCGCATGGTTGTGGGACGTCGGTATCCAGGCGCACCGGCTCTTGGCCTCATCGACCACGACGACGCTACGCCGGAAACGGGCCAGATATATAGCCGCCGTCAACCCGCCGGGTCCGCCGCCGACGATCAGGCAATCGAGCTTGCCAGTCATGTTCCCCTACCCCCTGAATGGCTGCGCATGCCCTCAACGGACCTTGGGGGGCGGCGTTCCCGGATAATCGGCTATTATCCCGCCAGCTTCCGCTTCAGCTCGCGGCGGCGGCGGTGCAGGACGGGTTCGGTGTAGCCGTTGGGCTGCTCGCGGCCCTTCAGTACGAGGTCCAGCGCCGCCTGGAAGGCGATGCTGCCGTCGAAGTCCGCCGCCATCGCCTTGTACTCCGGGTCGCCGGCGTTCTGGCGATCGACCACGGCGGCCATCCGCTTCATCGTCTCGATCACCTGCTCCTCCGACGCGATGCCGTGGCGCAGCCAGTTGGCGATGTGCTGGCTGGAGATGCGCAGCGTGGCGCGGTCTTCCATCAGGCCGACATTGTCGATGTCCGGCACCTTGGAGCAGCCGACGCCCTGGTCGATCCAGCGGACGACGTAGCCCAGGATGCCCTGCGCGTTGTTGTCCAGCTCCTGCTGAACGGCATCCGGCGCCCAGTTGGGCCGGTCGGCCAGCGGGATCGTCAGGATGTCGTCCAGCTTGCCGCGCTTATGACCCTTCAGCTCCTCCTGCCGGGCAGCCACGTCGACCTGATGGTAGTGCAGGGCGTGGAGCGTGGCGGCGGTCGGCGAGGGGACCCACGCGGTGTTGGCGCCGGCCTGCGGGTGGCCGATCTTGGTCTTCAGCATCTCGGCCATGCGGTCGGGCATCGCCCACATGCCCTTGCCGATCTGGGCGCGGCCCTTCAGGCCGGTCGCCAGCCCGGTATCGACGTTGCTGTCCTCGTACGCCTTGATCCAGGCCGAACCCTTCATGTCGCCCTTGCGCAGCACGGCGCCGGCTTCCATGGCGGTGTGGATCTCGTCGCCGGTGCGGTCGAGGAAGCCGGTGTTGATGAAGGCGACCCGGTCCTTGGCGGCCCGGATGCACTCCTTCAGGTTCACCGTCGTCCGGCGCTCCTCGTCCATGATGCCCATCTTGATCGTGTAGCGGGCAAGCCCCAGGGCATCCTCGACCCGGCCGAACAGCTCGTTGGCGAAGGCGACTTCCTCCGGACCGTGCATCTTCGGCTTGACGATGTAGAGCGAGCCGGTCCGGCTGTTGCGCAGGTCGCCTTCGCCCTTCTTCAGGTCGTGCATCGCGATCAATGTCGTGAACAGCGCGTCCAGGATGCCTTCCGGCGCCTCGCTGCCGTCCTTCAGCTTGACCGCGTCGATCGTCATCAGGTGGCCGACGTTGCGGACCAGCATCAGGCTGCGGCCGGGCAGGGTGAGCGTGCCGCCGTCCGGCGTCGTATAGGTGCGGTCGGGGTTCAGCCGGCGCTCGATCCGCTTGCCGCCCTTTTCCAGGGTGGCGCTGAGCTTGCCGTTCATCAGGCCGAGCCAGTTGCGGTATACCGTGACCTTGTCCTCGGCATCGACGGCGGCGACGCTGTCCTCGCAGTCCATGATCGTGGTCAGGGCGGATTCCGCGACGACGTCGGAGATACCGGCAGCGTCGTCCTTGCCGATGAAGTGTCCCCGGTCGAACCGGATCTCCAGGTGCAGGCCGTGGTTGACCAGCAGGATCGCGGTCGGCGATGCCGCGTCGCCCTGGTAGCCGGCCAGATTGGCGGCGTCCCGGAGCGTCGTGGCGCCGCCACCCTTCAGGGTGACCGACAGCTTGCCGCCTTCGATGGCATAGCCCGCCGCGTCGGCGTGGGAACCCTCGACCAGCGGCGCCGCATCGTCCAGGACCTGACGAGCATAGGCGATGACCTTGGCGCCCCGGTGCGGATCGTAGCCGCCGACAGGGGTCTTCTCGTCGTCGGGCGGGATGGCGTCCGTCCCGTAGAGCGCGTCGTACAGGCTGCCCCAGCGCGCATTGGCGGCGTTCAGGGCGTAGCGCGCGTTCATGACGGGTACGACCAGCTGCGGGCCGGCGATGGTCGAGATTTCCGGATCGACATTGGCGGTCGATACCTGGAAGTCCTCGCCCTCGGGCAGCAGGTAGCCGATCTCGCGCAGGAAGCTCTTGTATTCCTCCAAGTCGATCGGCCGGCTGCGATGATCGCCGTACCATGCATCGATCCTGGCTTGCAGGTCGTCGCGCTTTTTCAGGAGTTCGCGGTTGCGCGGCGCCAGATCGTGAAGGATGGCGTCCAGAGCGCTCCACAGCCGGTCCGGCTCGATCCCGGTTCCCGGCAGCGCTTCCTTTTCGATGAACTCACGAAGTTCGGCGGCAACCTGCAATTCGCCGATCTGGTTCCATTCGCTCAAAACTCCGTCCTCCTGCAAATCTTTCATTTTAGCGGCTTTCAGCCATTCCCATGACAACGCCGCGCGTGTTTGTGCACCGCATCAACGCCAGAGTCAAAAATACAGTCGGCATAGCTGTTGTTCCGTGAATTCCTGTCTCGATGGCTGTTATTGCGGACGGTGCCATCGGCGGAGCGGAAGCCCTGGAGACAAGCGTTGCAAGTCCAGGCTTCCTGTCCCACATCACCGCCACTGCCGCGGCTCTCCGGAGTTGCACCGAACGCCTTTCATAATGGAGAACAAACCACCATGCGGCATGTCACATCATTTCGATCCGTCTTCCCCATTCGCGCAGTAGCCCTTTTTCTATTCACCGCCCTGGCTATGGCCGGCGGCATGACCGGTAGCGCCGGCGCCGCCGATGCGGGCGGTCTCGTCAATGCGCTGACGTCGCAGCTGGGCGTCACCAAGCCGCAGGCCGAAGGCGGGGCGGGCGCCCTGTTCAATCTGGCGAAGCAGCGGATGGCGCCTGAGCAGTTCGGTCAGGTCCAGAGCCAGGTCCCCGGCATCGACGGTCTGATGGGAACCGCATCCAGCGCGTCCTCTTCCAAGGGGCAGGCCGAGAGCGGCGGATTAGCTGGGATGGCGACGGGCGCACTCGGCAGCGTCGGGGGCGGCGGTGCCGCCGGCGGGCTGGGAGCGCTGGCGCCGCTCGCCGGATCGTTCTCGTCCCTGGGCATGTCGCCCGACATGGCGGGCAAGTTCCTGCCGGTCGTGATGGATTATCTGAACTCCAGCGGCGGTGGCGGTGCCGCGGGCTTGCTGAAGAGCGCTCTGGCGGGCTAAGAGAGGGGCCGGCCGCGGACAGGAAATCGCTCACCCGAAATGTTAGATCTCATGTCCGCATTCGAGATGTCAGCCTTCGAGGAGGTGGCCTCGTCGGCACTGCCGGCATCCTTCCGCGCGCTGTTGGACCACAACGCGTCGATGACGGCCACCTTGGCGGCGCACTGGAACGGTCCGTTGAGCGCCCTCGTCCTGCGTCATGGCGTGACAGCGGATGGCGCGGTGCTGGTCCGCCGCGTCGTCCTGGTCTCGGGGACCGGCGAGTTGCCGGTCGAGATCGCCGAGGTGCGGGCGTTGACCGCCGCCCTGAAGGACGGGGTGCTGGGCCGACTTGCCGCGACCACCGTGCCGTTCGGCCGGGCGCTCCAGCAGGAAGGGATCGCCTTCACGACCGAGCCCGTCGGTTTCTTCAAGGTGACGGCGAACGAGGCATTGGGCCAGGCGGGCCGGACCGGACCGGGAACGCCGATGTTCGGCCGCAAGGCGCTGCTTTGGCTTGCCGATGGCCGCCCGCTCGGTGAAACGGTCGAGATCCTGCCCCGCGTCTGACCGGTACAGTCCCCATATGACGGCTGTTCACACGAGCTTGTCGAGCAGTCGTCCGACCGTGGCGGCGCGTGCGGTCCAGCTTCCGTCGGCCCCCTCGTCCTGGTCGATGACGACGGTCCTGTGGCAGGGGAAGCGCCTTGCCAGTTCCGGCGTCGCCGCGATGATGAGGTCGGCGCGGGCGGCCAGTTCCGCTTCCATCGTCACGATCGGACAGCAGTCGATACCGATCATCCGGGTGAAATCGGTGTCGCAGTAATAGACGACCGCATGTTCGTCGATCTCCCCGATGGCGTCGATCGCGGTCGGGACCGATGTCAGCAGGATGGGGCGTCGCAGTTCCAGCGTAGCCATGGCCGTGCGGATCTGGTGTCCGAGCAATTGCTGGTTATCGGAACGCGTCGCGGCATCGACGGAGAAATGACTCCCCAGCGGAGCCAGGATACGGTCCGGCCTGTAGTCTGCCAGTTCCGGAGGATGGACGCGGTTGTGCAGACAGTTCTCGCAGCAATGGAGCAAGGGAGAATTCACCCAGACCACCTTGCGTTCGGTGCCGAGATGGCGGACGAGGTGATGAGCCCCCGTCGGCCGCCAACCCCAGTTTTCTCCAAAGACGATAAGGTCCGAGTGCATTTAACGACGCTCCAAGCTAACGCGGTATCTTGGTTCGCTTGTTTGCATGGGGCGTGCCATTCGAGATAAAGAGACAAAACAAGGAATTTTCGCGTGTTGCCGGACTTGGCGAATCGCGAATCGCAAATCAGAACAGGAAAGCAGAACGCGAAATCAGGGGCTTCTCGCATCCTGGTAATTTGTGGTTCGGTCTGGGCAGCCTTGCAGGAACCGCTGGCGTAGCCGCGCGTTGCTGCTCCGCCGATCTTCCGATCGATCCTTCAGATTTTCTCCCGGCAAGGTTATCAATGACTTTCAGCCAGATCGCGGCATTTTCCATCGTCATCGTCATGGTCGGGCTGCTGATCTGGGACAGGGTCCGCTACGACGTCGTGGCGCTGGGTGCATTGCTCGCCGCGATCGTCTGCGGGATCGTCCCGCCCGACAAGGCCTTCGCCGGCTTCAGCGACGATATCGTGATCATCGTCGGCTCCGCCCTAGTGGTGAGTGCTGCCGTCGGCCGCTCCGGCATCGTCGAGCTGATGATGCGGCCGTTCACCCCGCATATGAAGACCACCAGCTCCCAGGTCGGCATCCTGGTCAGCGTCGTGACGGTGCTGTCGGCCTTCATGAAGAACATCGGCGCGCTCGCCATCTTCATGCCGATCGCCTTCCAGATCGCGCGCCGGACCGGCAAGCCGGCCTCCCGCCTGCTGATGCCGCTGTCGTTCGGGTCGCTGCTCGGCGGACTGGCGACGCTGGTCGGTACCTCTCCCAACATCATCGTGTCGCGCATGCGGGAGGACATCGTGGGCGAACCGTTCACGATGTTCGATTTCGCGCCGGTCGGCATCGGGCTGGCGGTGGTCGGCATCGTCTTCCTGACGTTCGGATGGCGGCTGCTGCCGCGCGCCGACAGGACCGGCGCCGCCGGCGACGCTCAGTTCTCGATCGAGGACTACACGACCGAAGCCCGGCTGCCGCCGGAATCGCCGCTGGTCGGCAAGACGGTGTTCGACCTGGAGACGATGGCGGAGGCCGAGGTCACCGTCGTCGGCATCATCCGCGAGGGCTTCCGCCGCTACGTGCCCTCCGGCCACTGGACCCTGTTCGCCGGCGACATCCTGGTGCTGGAGGGCGAGGCCCAGGCGCTGGAGAAGATCACCATCGACGGCAAGCTGGAGCTGGTCGGCCTCAAGGAGGGCGAGATCGCATCCGCCCGGCGCGGCGAGATCGGCATGGTCGAGGCGGTGGTGACCCAGGGCTCGCCGCTGATCGGCAGTTCGGCCGCACAGGTCAGCCTGCGCGAGCGGTTCGGCGTCAACCTGCTGGCGCTCAGCCGACGCGGACGTCAGGTCAGCCAGCGACTGCGGCGGGTGCGCTTCCAGCAGGGCGACCTGCTGGTCCTGCACGGCAGCAAGGATGCCATGCCCGATACGCTGGCGGAACTGGGCTGCCTGCCGCTGGCGGAGCGGAACGTCAGCCTGGGGCGGAAGCGCCGCCTGTACCTTCCGATCACGGTGCTCGCCATCGCCATGGTTCTGGTGGCGCTCCAGGTGGTGACGGTCACCATAGCGTTCTTCGGGGCGGCGGTGGTCCTGCTGCTGACCCGCGTCCTGACCCCGCGCGAGGCGTACGAGGTGGTCGATTGGCCGATCCTGATCCTGCTGGGATCGCTGATCCCGGTCAGCGATGCGCTGCGCACCACCGGCGGCACCGATCTGATCGCGGGCTGGCTTTCGGGCGCCGCCGGGGCGCTGCCGCCGATGGGATCGCTGGCGCTGATCCTGACGGTCGCCATGGCGGTGACGCCGTTCCTCAACAATGCGGCCACGGTGCTGGTGATGGCCCCGATCGGCGCCAGCCTCGCCGAACGGCTCGGCCTCAACCCCGATCCGTTCCTGATGGCGGTCGCGGTCGGGGCGGCCTGCGATTTCCTCACGCCTATCGGTCACCAGTGCAATACGCTGGTGATGGGGCCGGGCGGATATCGGTTCGGGGATTACTGGCGGCTGGGCCTGCCGCTGTCGGTGATCGTGATCACCCTGGGCACGTTCCTGATCGGCATGTTCTGGCCAATGTAGGAACCGGAATACCGGAATAACGTAGGCAGGCGACCGCCGGGAGAGCCGAAGTGATCGGCGCTCCCGGCCAGGGGCCTGAAGCTCCCCTAAAGGGGAGTAGTCAGCACGAGCACCACCAAGACAATGGCGGCGAGGACGAAAGCGGCCAAGCCGGTCGAGTAATTACGCCAGACGCGACGGATGTCGCCCTTGCGCCACGACTGGAGCCTCACGGCCGCCTCCCTATCCTTGTCCTGAAGGCCGTCCCGAAGTGCGTCCGACTTAGACGCGCTTCAGGTTGACAGCCGAGGTCTTGCCCTTGCGGGGGTCGTTCTCGAGGTCGAAGCTAACCGCGTCGCCATCGTTCAGGCCGTTCATGCCCGAACGCTCGACGGCGGAGATGTGAACGAATACGTCCGGTCCACCCTGGTCAGGCTGGATAAAGCCATATCCCTTGGTCGCATTGAACCACTTGACGGTACCTGTCGGCATTTTCTGGTCTCCCTGACCGTATTTTGAAGTCCACCAACCCTGTCCCGCCGCACGGCCGGTTGCAAGCCGCAAATATCACGATTGGCGCGCGCGACAGTGGTATTCCTTCTCGCCAGTCCTGTTTGCATCCCAACCGTGCAAGCGTAACCTTATCCCGCCCCGCATGTTTTGTCATCACTGCGGCTTGAGGCAGTGGGTTTCCATAACGTTTCGCTCAAGAGCTGAGGATATTTTAGAGATGACAGGACATCGGCCGGTTAGAGAGGGCGTCTACGAGACGTCCGGCGGAACTGGGAACTACAGGGGTAACCTGGGCGGCGCCGTCGCGGTGCAGCCGGGGCTTTACCGGCGAATCTCCTGGGGCGCCGTGATCGGCGGCGTGCTCATGGTGGTGGCGATCCAGCTTCTGCTGAGCATGCTCGGGATCGGCATCGGGATGACCACGATCGATCCGGCACAGGGGGCCGCCGGTTCGCCCGAGGCCAGCACGCTCAGCATGAGCGCCGTGGTCTGGTGGGCGGTCAGCTACCTGGTGGCGCTGGTCATAGGCGGTTATGTCGCGGCCCGTCTGGCCGGTGCGTGGGAAAAGACCGACGGCGTGCTCCATGGCTTGCTGACCTGGGCGCTGGCGCTGGTCGTCAGCTTCTGGCTTCTGACCTCGGCCATCGGCAGCGTGATCGGCGGTGCCTTCAACGTGTTCGGCAATGCGGTTTCCGGCATATCGAGCACGGTCGCCGATGCCGCACCGCAGGTTGCCAACGCCACCGGGCTGTCGGCCGAGCAGGTGCAGCAGCAGGTCCAGGAACTGCTGCGTCCGGCCGACCAGACGAATCAGAGCCCCGAGGCAGCCCAGCGCGAGTTGGTGTCTCTGGCTCCGAAGATCGTGGCGGGCGGTCCGGAAGCCGATCAGGCGCAGCAGCGGGCGATCCAGATCGTCAGCCAGCAGTCCGGCATCA
>DASQKT010000219.1:0-7185 GCA_035630415.1 Skermanella sp. | reverse complement strand
TCGCGATGACGGCTTCCCAGCGCTCCGGCGGAAATTCCTCGATCGGGGCGGTGAACTGGATGCCGGCATTGTTGACCAGGATGTCGATCTTGCCGAGTTCGGCCGTCGCGTGCTCGACCAGCGTCTTGATCTGGTCCGGCTTGCTGAGATCGGCACCGTCGTAGCCGACCTTGACGCCGAACTGATCGGCGATCCGCTTTTGCAGGCTGGTGATCGCGTCGGCCTCGCCGAAGCCGTTCAGCATCACGTCGGCGCCCTTGGCAGCCAGCGCTTCGGCGATGCCGAGGCCGATACCGCTGGTCGAGCCCGTTATCAGGGCTGTCTTGCCTTTAAGCATATCTCTCTCCCTTAGGGGGCGTAGTGCGTTGAAGCGCTAAGCTATTGGACACGATTGATAAACCCTGAACCGGAGCCGGCCAAGCCGAAACCGCATACCCTGTTGATGGATCACCGTTAAGGGATCACCGTTAAGGGACTACTGGGCCGGAGCCGGCTGCACGGGAACGATGACGGCATCCGGCGGCAAGGAGCTGGCTTCCGCCGCGCGGCGGCGGCTGGCGTCGGACGAGGACCGCTGTTGCAGCTTGCCGGTGAAGGCCGTGGTGTCCAGCGTGCGCTGGGGCCGGTCGAGCGGTCCGCTGAAGGCCAATCCGAAAGCCGGAAGATCGGCGTCGCCGCTCAGCCGGATGCTGAGCGCCAGATCGAGGTTCCAGTTCGCCAGATCGGCCGAACCGGTCGCGGCCACGTCGGCGCCCTGCGTCGTCGCCTTCAGATCGCCGGTATGGACCACGCCCTTGTCGATCCGGAACGTTCCTTCCAGCCGGTCTATCCGGGTCTGCCCGCCCGCCATCGACTTGGCAAGAAGGTCGTTCAGTTCCTTCTGGGTATCGGCGCGATCCAGGCGGGAAGCGACGCGGTCGATATCGAACCCGGCGACCGCACCGTCGCGTACCCTGACGGTGCCGGCGCCGCTCAGGCTGCCGATCATCTCGGCCTGCGAACCACCCTGGGCGGTGACATCGAGGTCGAGGTTGAGGACACCTTCGGGCAGGTCGAGCGGCGCCGGCTTGGGCCGGATAAGTTCAAGCTTGGCATCGACCAGCGACAGCTTGGCCGTGAGCGCCGGAGCGCCTTCGGCCGAGGCGGACAGCTTGCCGGAAAATCCCAACTGCCCCCCCACGGATGCGCCGTCGAGCTGTTCGACCGTGAGTTCGCCGTTCTCCAGCCGGGCACGCGCGGCGGTATCGGACAACCTGTGATCGCCAAGAACGATGGCGCGGGAAGTCAGTGCCAGACGCCCATCGATGCTGCGCATCCAGTCCAGCCGGAAGGGGGCGCCCGACCACAGCAGGCCTTCCGCCGCAAGGGCCGGCTGGATGAGGGACGGCACCATCATGGCGCGCGGCGACGCTTGAAGAAACTGGTCGAGGACGATCTCGCCGGTCTGGACGCGGGCGTCGATGACGGGACGCTCCTTCTCCAAGTCGACCGTTGCGTCGCCCTGAATGCTGACGGGTCCCGCCATGCCCTGGATTGCCGCGATCGACAATGCGGAAGGCGACCCCGAAATCTCGGCATAGAGATCGAGGCCGCCCAGCTTGCCGGCCGGACGCCAATCCGGCGCGAAGACCTGGGCGAAACGGGCAGCGTCGGGATGGATCGTCCTGACCTTCAGGTCGTAGCCCGGAGTAGCCTTCAGGTCGCTGACGGTCCCGCCTGCCTGGACGGTGCCACCGGCGGCACCGGCGGTCAGGTCGATCGCCAGCCGCTCCGGATCGCCGGCGATACGCCCCTGGAGCGTCGCCTCGCCCAGCCGGTCGGCCGGAATGCCGAACCGCTGACCGGCCAGTGACGGAAAGGTCCGCTGGAACTGGGCCAGCGAGGCGGCCTTCAGATCGACCGTCAGTTCGATGTCGTCGAGCGGCTGGAGCTTTCCGACACTGCCCTGGATGCTTCCGGCCATGCCGGCCAGATCCGTGGTGCGGAACTGCCGGACGGCCAGCCTGCCGTTGGTCAGGGTGCCGTCCAGTTTGGCCTGCTGCACCGGCACGCCGGCAACGGTCAGGGTGGCGATATCGGCGTTGAGGTTGGCGTCGAACCCGGCGAGCCAGCTAGCCAGATCCGGCCTGGGCACGCCATCGGGGAGAACATGCGGTTCGCCGCTGTCGGAGTGGCCGGTCAGGTCCGGCACATAGGCGTCCAGGTTCAGACGGTCGATCTCCAGCCGCGCGCCGAATCCGGGGCGCCCCCGGTCCACATAGGCGATGCCGCCGGTCACGCGGGAGGTATCGACCCGCAGGTCCAAACCGGCGAACTGGACATTGTCCGGCCTGCCCGTCACCTGGGCGGTCATCGAGAACTTACGGAGCCGGTCGGCCGGGACACGGTCCACCGCGAACCCCAGCCATTCCAGCAAGGCGCGGAGGTTGTCGGCATTGGCGTCCAGCCCGACGTCGAGCACCGGCAGGCCGCGTTCGGATGCGACGGTCCCGGTCAGCGCCACGTCGCCGCCGCCGGGCAGCAGCGCCGACAACCGGCGAAGCGTCATGACGCCCTTGTCCAGCGCCGACTCGAGCCGGGCCTGCCGGACGATGTTGCCGCGATAGCTGAGGGCGTCGATCCCGAGCGTGAGCTTGGCCTGGAGCGTCTGCGGCAGCCGGAAGGCCGGGGCCTGTCCGCCCGCCAGCGCCAGCCAGCTATCCAGGTCGAACCGGTTGAACGAAAGCGTCAACTCTCCCTGCGACCCCGATTGCACCGGCGCCTGCCCCGAAGCTGATTTGGCCGCTGATGTCGGCAGGTACTTGAAATTACCGGTACCTCGGGTCTCGCCGACCTGGATCTCGATGCCGTTCAGCTCCACCGTCCGACTCGATGCGTTGACGGCGGTACGGAAGTTGTAAGGCTGCTGAAGGACGGCCGGAAGCTCGGCCGTGGGCGGATCGTTCACGGCCTTCAGCATTGCCGCGACGGCAGGACGGAGGTCGGGACCTTCGGCGCGCAGATCGCCCTGAAGCTTGAACTCGGTCCCCGTGATGACGATGCCGGCGAACCGCAGGGTGCCGGCACCCGTGGCATCGGGCTGGCGCAGCGATACCCGGACCGGCAGCGCCCCGCCCTCCCCCATCCGTCCGGCGGTGAGTTCCACCGCCAGCGGAACGCCGCGCGCGAGCACAGCTCCCTGGATCTGGAACGGACCCACGAGACTGCCGGCGACGACCTGCGCATCGACCGACTCGACACGCTCCCGGATGCCGGTAGTCGAATCGGCATAGATGATGGTGCCGTTCTGGATCGTCAGCTGGTCGAGTTGGACGGCTTCGGCAAGCCGGTTGGCCGGGACGGGGGCATTGGCCGTGGGTGCGAACTCCCAGTTCCGGCGGCCGTCGCCCAACACCTCGAGCGCTATCACCGGCTCGATCAGCGCCACGCTCTGGACCTGAACCCGGCCGCGCAGCAGCGGCATGAAGGCTACTCTAACATCCAGCTTCCGCAGGCGGACCATATCGGGCTCGGACGCTCCGGGCAGATTGGCAAGCCGCGCGCCCGATACCGACAGGGTCGGACGGGGCAGCAGCGCCAGATCGATGTTGCCGTCGAGCGTCACGGCGCGGCCGGTCGCGGCACCGATGCGATCCGCGATCTCGGCCTTGTAGGCGTTCCAGTCGATCAGGCTGGGAATGACGAGAACAGCGCCGACGACCAGCAGCAGAACGGCCAGGATTCCGATGAGAAGCTTCTTCACGCGAGTTCCGCCGATACCGTTCGATATAGTAGTTTTCGCTCGCTCTGTACTTGGCATCGCCAGTACTGATGGCGGCAAAATCCGAACCCGAGCACCTGTCGTACCAGTTTTACCCCATATCCGCCCGATCGGGCGAGTATGCGGAACCGGCTGCCTGCGCTAAGCTAAAGAAGCAAGCGTCTTTAAGCAAACCACCATTGCCGCGTATCGCAATTTCGGCTTAAGCCAAGGCGATTTTAAGGCGAACGCAACCAACAGAGCGGGACCATGCCATGGGAGACGTCGTTAACCTGAACCGCTTCCGCAAGGCGAAGGAAAAAGCGGCGCGCGAGGCGCAGGCCGCCGCGAACAGGACACGGCACGGCCGCACCAAGGACCAGCGCACCCGCGAAAAGGACGAGGCGGCCCGGATCGCCAAGGAACTCGAAGGCAAGAAAATAGACGACCCTGTCTAGTTAACAATTTGTTTTCGGCACAAATCTCAAGTGACCGCAAAGATTTCGCGTTCCCCAAGTGCTAGAATGCGCTACATTGTCGCATATACGCGCCGCATGCCGGCTTTTGGGGAGACACCGATGACTTACGCGAACCATCGAGACACTGACCCCGATCATACGACGGTAGTCAAACCCTTCGCCATCCCGCACATCCGCCGCGTCGGATTAGAACGCCCGTGGGTATGGCTGTCCGAAGGCTGGAACGATTTCAGCCGCGCTCCCTTCGTCAGCCTCAGCTACGGCTTGGCCCTGGTCGCCGTCAGCTACATGCTGGTGCTCGGCCTGTCCTCGATCGGTCTTTTCTACCTCGTGCTGCCGCTGATCGCCGGCTTCATGCTGATGGGTCCGATCGTCGCGGTCGGCCTCTACGAAGTCAGCCGGCTCCATAGCCTGGGCCGGGAAGCTCGCCTGAGCGATGCCTTCGGCGCCTTCGCCCGCAATGCGGGCCAGATCTCCGCCATCGGTCTGGTGCTGATGCTGATGCTGCTGTTCTGGGTGCGGGTGGCGCTGCTGGTCTTCGCCCTGTTCTTCAGCTATCAGCCGCCGACGCTGGAAGGCTTCGTCAACACCGTGTTCTTCACCGAACAGGGGCTGATCTTCCTGGTGGTCGGCTCGGCCATCGGCGCCGTGATCGCCACCGTGGTCTTCGCCGTCACGGCGCTGTCGATCCCGATGCTGCTCGACCGCGATACCGACCTCTTCACCGCCGTCGCCACCAGCGTCCGGGGCGTGATGGAAAACTGGCAGACCATGCTGGGCTGGGCCGGGTTGATCGTCCTGTTCACCGCCGCCGGTCTGGCGACCGCCTTCATCGGCTTGGCCCTGGCCCTGCCCCTGATCGGGTATGCCAGCTGGTACGCCTACAAGGAGATCGTCGCCAACGAGTGAGGCGGGGTCCCTGTCATACGGAAGCGGGCGCCGTCAGGGCGCCCGCGCCAGGGGTTTGAGGCGCGTCACATGGCCCATCTTGCGGCCGGGGCGCGCCTCCGCCTTTCCATAGAGGTGCAGGCGGGCGCCGGGTTCCGCCAGCAGATCCGGCCAGCTTTCCACGTCGTCCCCGATCAGGTTCTTCATCACGGCGTCGGCGACTCGTTCGACCGAGCCGAGCGGCAGGCCGCAGACGGCCCGGACGAGCTGCTCGAACTGGCTGGAGGCGCAGGCATCCATGGTCCAGTGGCCGGAATTATGCGGCCGGGGCGCCAGTTCGTTGACCAGGACTCCGCCGTCCCTGGTGACGAACATTTCCACCGCCAGAACGCCGACGAACCGCAGGGCGTCCGCGATCCGCAGGGCCACCCTTTCCGCCTCCGCCGCCGTTTCGGGCGCTATCGCGGCGGGTGCTATCGTTTCGTCCAGGATGTGGTTGGCGTGGCGGTTCTCCACGGCGGGATAGGCCACCATCTCGCCGTCCTGGCCGCGCGCCACGATGACCGAGACTTCCAGCGCGAAATCGACGAAGCCTTCGACGATGGCATCGACGCCGCCGATCGACTTCCAGGCATCCACCGGGGCGATATCGCCGGTCAGCTTGATCTGGCCCTTGCCGTCATAGCCCATACGGGCCGATTTCATGACGCAGGGCGTGCCGATGGTCTGATAGGCGGTCGCCGCCTGACCGGGGCAGCGGGCGGGTTCCCACGGCGCCGTGGCGATGCCGAGGCGGTTGACGAAATCCTTTTCCAGCAGCCTGTCCTGGGCGATGGCGAGCACGCCGGGGCCGGGATGCACGGGCACGAACTTGGCGAGAAAGGCCAGCGTCTGGACCGGGATGTTCTCCCACTCCAGCGTCACGACATCGACCGAGCGGGCGAACTTTGCCAGCGCCTCATGGTCGCTGTAGCGGGCGACGGTTTCGGCGGCGGAAACCTGGGCACAGGGACTGTCGGCGTCCGGAGAAAAGACGTGGGTCTTGTAGCCCAATTGGGCGGCGGCCAGCGCCGTCATGCGTCCGAGCTGACCGCCGCCGAGCATGCCGATGGTGCCGCCGGGCGCAACCGTGCGGATGGTCTCGCCGGTCATGGCGTGGTGTCCACGGGAGCTTCGGCGACGGCCGCTGATTGGCGCGACCGCCAGTCGTCCAACGCGCCGGCAAGGGCCGGATCGTTCAGCGCCAGCACGGCGGCGGCGAGGAGCGCCGCGTTGATGGCCCCCGGCTTACCGATGGCGAGCGTGCCGACCGGAATGCCGCCGGGCATCTGAACGATCGACAGCAGGCTGTCCATCCCCTTGAGGGAGTGGCTTTCGATCGGGACTCCGAACACCGGCAGCGGCGTCATGGCCGCCGCCATGCCCGGCAGATGGGCGGCGCCGCCGGCTCCCGCGATGACGACCTTCAGCCCGCGCTCCCTGGCGCCCGACGCGAAATCATACAAGCGCTGAGGCGTCCGGTGGGCCGAAACGATGCGGACCTCGAACGGGACGCCGAGAGCTTCCAGCACATCGGCGCCGTGCTTCATGGTCGGCCAGTCTGATTGACTGCCCATGATGATGCCGACCAGCGGCGTCCGGGCGTTATCGGCGTTTGGAGAGGTGGTGACGCTGGTCACGTGTCGCGGCCCGATATGCAGGATGTGGAAAAACGACGATTATAGGGCCGGGGCATGGGTGAGCAAGCGCGCGATCATGCGAGCCCTGTCATGCGATCCCTGTCAGGCGATGATGTCGGGCAGCAGTCGGCTTTCAAGCCGGGTGATCTGATCCTTCAACGCAAGCTTCCGCTTTTTCAACCGCTGAAGCTGAAGTTGATCATAGGGAGCCTGCTCGCCGATACGGGCGATCACATCGTCGAGGTCGCGGTGCTCGATACGCAACGACGCCAGCTTCTGCTGCAAAATTTCCTGTTCATTCATCGGTGGGACGCACTTTACGCAAATTCGGTTCAGCCGGGGCCGGCATCGTGCGCCGGGTTATAACAGAATTCTGTCGCGCGGTTGAGCTTTGCATGCA
>DASQKT010000218.1:0-6766 GCA_035630415.1 Skermanella sp. | reverse complement strand
TCGCAAGCCTGCGAGCCGGGCCATCATCAACAACATGCTGTCGATCATCATCGACCCGAACCGTCTGGGCACCGCCGCGAACCTGTCGGCCGAGACGGCCGAGTTCGTCGAGTGGGTCAAGCAGTCCCCGGTAGCCCAAGGCGTCGAGCGCATCAGGATCGCGGGCGAGCCGGAGCGGGACAGCCGGCAACGTCGCGGTGCGGAAGGGATTCCCGTCGATACGACTACCTGGAACGAGATCGTCGCCGCCGGCGAGAGTCTCGGGCTGAAGCGGCCGGACATGGAACGGCTGGCGCAAATCGCCTGATCCCGAGGCGAAAACCGTGCCCCGCCGTGACATCGGCGGGCAAATTTCTCCTTTCGGCAGGGGGAAGGACGCCTTTGTCTTGCTCCTTGCCGAAACGGATGGCAATGGAGAAACCCGCTGCCATACGAGGCAGACGCTTCAAAAAGGATCACAGTCATGAACCAGACAGACCTGATCGCGGCCGTCGCGGAACGCGCCGGCCTGAGCAAGGCCGACGCCGGAAAGGCGCTGGAAGCGCTGGTCGGCGCCATCACCGATACGCTGAAGCAGGGTGACGAGGTCCGCATCTCCGGTTTCGGCACCTTCGGCGTTTCCGAGCGCGGCGAGCGCCAGGGCCGCAATCCCCAGACCGGCGAGGCAATCACGATCGGCGCGTCCAAGTCCGCCAAGTTCACTGCCGGCAAGGCAGTCAAGGAAGCACTCAACGGTGGCTGAACCGTAAGCCGATCCGGTTGAGCCGGTTCGGTAGGGGGCGTCGCAATGCCGCCCCCGCATCCCTTCAGATCGGTCCTTCCTTAACCTGCATTAACGCGCCCTGCGATCCCAGCCGCCAGACTGCCCCGATATGCCGCACAAGGCATATAGGATCGGAGGACGGGCAATGGCTACTAAACGGCTGGATGAGCACGATTGGGCCCGCTATTTCAACGATGCCGCCAGCACGCTCCGAGGCCGGAAGGCAACGGTCGAAGTCGTGGCTCCCGACATCGGAGCCCAGTTCGCCGCGGTCGGACTGGACGTCATCGGCATCGCCTATGATCCAAAGAACAGGCTGCTCGAAGTCGCTCTCGACGGGATGGACCACCTCATCCGCCACCCGCAGGAAATCTACGTGGACGAGACTCCGCACGGTCTGGCCGTCGTCGAAGCGACCGACGGCAGCGGGCGGAAGCACATCGTGCAGATCACCGGCTACTGACATAAAAATAAGGGAGTGGACGCCATGTTCATCACGAAAATTCCAGGTGTTTTAGCAACTTTGTTCGCCATGAGCCTGCTGGCCGCTTGCGCCGGCGACGAAGCGCGTCAGGATGCCCAAGCCAGCGACGCTGCGATGCGGCAGGTCACGACCGCCGCCGACCGTGCCACGTCCGCGTCCGAGCGGGCGGCAAGCGCCGCCGAGCGGGCGGAACAGGCCGCCCAGCGCGCGGAGGCCGCCGCCAATCGCGCCGATCAATCCTTCAGGACGGGGCTGAGGAAGTGATCTGTCGAGAAGATGATCTATTAAATCAATGATCTACCGGGTCACCGGCACTGGATAACCCAGGCGCTGAACGCCGGCGGTGTGGACCGCATCCCAATCGACCACCGCCGCGCGTCCCCTGACGGCGTTCAGCACCCGAGATTCCAGGTCTTCCGGGATCTCGCGATCGAAGCCGCCGCGCTCTTCAAGCTGGTCTTGCTGAGTCCCGGTCGGGTGAACCTCGACGAACAGAACCCCATCGATCCAGCCGATCTTCACCGGCTGGTCCACGACCCGTACCGGTGTTCCGGGCCTGACCAGTTCGAACAAGGCTTCGACATCCCAGGGATACATCCTGATGCAGCCGCTGCTTGTTCGGCGCCCGACGCCATAGGGATTGTTGGTGCCGTGGATCAGGTATTTCGGCCAGCCCAGATAGATCGCCCTGTTGCCCAGCGGGTTGTCGGGACCGGGCTCCACCATGCCCGGCAGCCACGGCTTCTCCCGACGGATCGAGGCCGGCGGATACCAGGAAGGGTCCTTGGTTTTCCGGACCGCTCGGGTGGAGCCGACCGGCGTGCCGCGCCCCTCGCGCCCTATCCCGATGGGCCAGCTCAGGACTTCCCCATTCCTTATGCCTTCCTTGAACAGGTACAGGCGCATATCGGCCAAATTGATGACGATCCCGGTTTCCGGCGCGTCTGGCAGAAGATGCTTGCGGGGCAGATAAATCCGCGTCCCGGCACCCGGCAGCCAGACATCCACGCCGGGGTTGGCCGCCTGTAATTCCAGAAACCCCAAGTCCTTGACGACGGCGATATCCACCAGCGTATCCGTTTCCTCCGCCACGTAGATGCCCATCTCCCCGATCGCGCGCCCGGCGAAAGCCGGCTGCGGACACGGCGGCATCGTTGCCAAAGCGGCGGCAACCGCTATCATCCGCACCGTCAGATGCATGGGTTTTCGTTCATGATGGCGTTAAGGCATGATGGCTTAAGGATGGTCAACCGCTTTGCCTCACTTCCGGTTCTGGTCTTCCTCTTCCTGGCATCCTCAGCCGCATCCGCCGTGGAACGGAAGGCCGACCTGATCGTCGTCCACAAGCAACAGCGGATCATGCAACTGCTGAGCGGCGGCGACCTGATCCGGCAATATCCGATAGCCCTAGGCTTCGACCCCCAAGGCCCCAAGCGCCGGGAAGGCGACGGCCGGACCCCGGAAGGCGCTTACCGGATCGACTGGCGCAATCCCGACAGCGCATTCCATCTGTCGCTGCACATCGACTATCCGCGACAGACCGACATGCCAGCCGCCGGCTCCTCAATCGATCCCGGCAGCGACATCATGATACACGGCCTACCGAACGGATTCACCGCCGATCGGATCGGCCATCCCTCCACCGACTGGACCAACGGCTGCATCGCCGTGTCGGACGCGCAGATCGAGGAAATCTGGCATCTGGTGGACGACGGCACCGCTGTCCTTATTCTAGCGCAATGACAACCATTTCCATGTAAGCGTCAGCACGGCGCCACACCTTCAGATAAGATTGTATTCTTATAAAATGTCTGATATAAACTTTTGCGAATCTCGCCGGAATCTTCGACATCGTGAATCACCACACTCCGGAAGCGCGAGGGGCGACTTCCGCACCGATCATAGTGACCTTCCGTCCGGCATAGTGACCTTCCGTCCGGCATAGTGACCTTCCGCCCGCCTCGTAGTGACCTTCCGCCCGCCTCGTAGTGACCTTCCACACCGATCACAGTGACCTTCCGCCCGAAATAGTGACCATCAATGACCATCCGGCAAGATTTCTCGAAGATCACCGGCGCAGCAGGGCCGCCAGCCGGTTGATCAGCGTCTGCTGAGGGAGACCGAGCAGGTCCTTGCCTTCCTCCAGGATCAGCCGCTCCCTGGCTTGGGCGCTCAGCGCTTGCCGCATGTCTCCCAGCACGCGCGGCGGCGCCACCAGCACCAGCGTGTCGAATAAACCCTGGGCGGCGGCCCGGTTGATCAGTTCGGCGACTTGCCTTTCGAAGTGAAGCTCCGCTGCCTCATGGGGATCGTTTTTCCCCTCGATTGCATGGCGCGATGGCGTGGCGCTCTCGTGGCTCCGGCCCGCTTGATCGGCGACAAGATCGTGGCCGTGCAACTGGGCTTCGGTGGATTTCTCATCGGCGACCACTTCGAAGTGGCGTGGATCGGACGACTTGCGCTGAAGGATGCGGGCCTTTGCGCCGTCGGCAAGGACGAACCAGATATTGCCGCGTCTGTTCATGTCTGAGCCCCCTGCAATCCCATGTTGTGCCCCATGTTGACGCCATGGTTGAAAGCGGTTGCTATTCCGCAGGCATTCTGTCGTACCGGCATTAATCTGGATCAGGACTAACTCCATCGGATATCAGAGATCTTCATTCGAATAGTTTTGATCTGAAACAATGACCGCTCGGCTGTCGGCCATTCAGCCTATATACGGTCTGGACCGAACCATAACAAAGGTCGAGAGAAGGGGGCTGATACTTGAGTTGTGCCAATCAAAAACTCTATAATCTCAATAACTTTTTGTCCCGTTCTCTTGGCCTATCTCCTTAGATAAGTGGCGCATATTCCGAAAATATCATAAAAATTCATGTGAGAAACATCAGGGAAGTGAAAAGTTCTAACCGTCACAAGTTGATCGGAAACAACTTTTAACACTGTCCCACGAAATATACGGGCATCTTCTCAGGTATGATCTTCTAGCTCATAGAACTCTTGTTTTGCCATGTTTGGTTTTATCTGTATGGTCGGGAGGTTGTCATGAACGACAAGGCCGAACCTGTGTCGCTGAATTCCGGGATAGCACACCGCACTATAGCGCGCCACAATGTGGTCTGCTGCACCCGCCATTCCGCTGTCATTCGGGGGCCGTCCTGCAAGAACTGCGTTGCCTGGAGTCAGGGTCTGTGCAGTCGGATGGCCGGCAAGGACTTCGACCGTCTGTTTCCCAACGGTATCCGTTTCCAAACGCGGAAAGCCGGTACGGCGCTTTTCCACCAGGGGGAGCCCTTCGATCAGGTGCTCATTATCCGGAGCGGATGGGTCCTGACCTATAAAGTCTTCCAGGATGGCCAGCGCCAGATCATCCGCTTCGCCCTGCCGGGAGACCTGATCGGCTTCGAAGGGGATGAGACATCCGGAATGGCCTATACGGCCGAAGCTCTTTCGGACGTGACGCTATGCAGCTTCAAGCGCTCCCTGTTCTATGGGGTCTGCGCCAACTCGCCAGGACTGGCGATGAACTTCGCGACCACCGTTACCCGCGAAGCCTTGGCCGCCTGGAACCACGTCGGAGCCCTGGGACAGCAATCGGCGATGGGGCGGGTTGCGAACCTGCTGCTCGACTTGCACCGGCGCGTCGTCGCACAGTGCGGGGCCAATGGCCCAACCCTGCATCTGCCGATCAACCAGATCCATATCGCCGACGCCACCGGGCTTACCTCCGTGCATGTCTGCCGTACCTTGAAGCAGTTGAGGCTGGAAAGGCTGTTGGAGTTCAACAAGGGCCAACTCGTACTGCTCGATCCGGAGCGCCTTGCGGAGATCGCTCAACTCGATCCGGAAGTCCGTCCCTACGACCCCCCGCCGCTGGCGGTGGCATGAATGAGTCAAGCGGCAACGCTGTGAAGATGGAGGCTGGGGAATGGGCAGGATGCTTCTGATGGCGGCAATGCTGGTGATGGCGGTTCCCGGTGCCGGCGCACTGGCCGCTACCGACGGCCCCGGCAGTCCGGTTTACGGGCGAGGCCTTGCCGTCGACCTTTGCGGTGATTGTCACCTCGTATCGCCCGATCAGTCACCCGACGGCATGCGGCCCGGCCCCGACCTCATGGAGCGGGTGCGGCAGCCCGAAATCACCGAACTGGCGCTCCGCAGCTACCTGCGCACCACTCACCCTGTCATGCCGAACATCATGCTGAAACAGGAGCAGGCCGACGACATCATCGCCTATCTCATGACCTTCAAGGGAAGGTCCAAATGATCCGGCTTCGCTTGCAGGCTGCACTTCTCCTTGTGACCCTCTCGTCGGCCGGCGTTCCTGCCTATGCCGGCGATCCCGTCGAAGGGCGCCGAATCGCCGAACGCTGGTGCTCTTCCTGCCACGTCGCACCCGGCGGTGGAGGAGGGACCGACGCCGTTCCGACCCTCGAAAGCATTGCTCGAGATCCGAGCCACGATTCCGGTTGGCTCCGTCAGTGGCTGAACGATCCGCACCTGCCGATGCCCAATCTCCATCTCTCGCACGCGGAGATCGAGAACGTCGTGGCCTATCTGCAAACCCTCGCCCGCTGAGCGTCCCGCCCTTAACTTGTATTAACCCCCACACGCCACGGCTTGGTAGGATTTCCCCAAGTGCCCGATCAAGGGCATGCACCAGAAAACGGGGGAAACATGCCGCAGATGAAAGCCGCCATCTTCGTCGAGCCCGGACGGATCGTGCTCGAGCAGAAACCTGTCCCGGACGTCGGTCCGATGGATGCCCTGGTCCGCATCACGACGACGACCATCTGCGGCACCGACGTCCATATCCTCAAGGGCGAATACCCCGTCGCTCGCGGCCTGACGGTCGGGCACGAGCCGGTCGGCGTGATCGAGAAGCTGGGATCGGCGGTCCAGGGCTACACTGAAGGACAGCGCGTAATCGCGGGCGCCATTTGCCCGAGCGGCCACAGCCACGCCTCGCTGTGCGGCTTCCACTCCCAGGATGGCGCCGGCACCCGGCACGGCTGGAAGCCGATGGGCGGTTGGCGGTTCGGCAACACCATCGACGGCTGCCAGGCCGAATACGTGCTGGTGCCGGACGCCATGGTCAACTTAGCCCCGGTTCCGGATGGCCTGACCGACGAGGAAGTCCTGATGTGCCCGGACATCATGTCCACCGGCTTCGCGGGCGCCGAGCGGGCGGGGATCAAGATTGGCGATAGCGTCGCGGTATTCGCCCAAGGACCGATCGGCCTGTGTGCCACGGCGGGCGCCAAGCTGTGCGGCGCTACCCTGATAATCGGGGTCGATACCGTGCAGGCCCGCATGGAAGCGTCCCGCCGCATGGGAGCCGACATAACGGTGGACTTCAAGGCCGGCGATCCGGTCGATCAGATCATGCGGATCACCGACGGACGCGGCGTCGATGTCGCGATTGAGGCGCTTGGCACCCAGGCCACCTTCGAAGCCTGCCTGCGCGTGCTGCGGCCGGGCGGCACCCTCTCCAGCCTCGGCGTCTATTCGGGCGACCT
>DASQKT010000217.1:0-5462 GCA_035630415.1 Skermanella sp. | reverse complement strand
TCGGGATCAGGGCATTCCGCAGCACATGCCGCCGCATCACGGCGCCACGGCTAAGGCCCTTGGCGCGGGCGGTGCGCACGTAGTCCTCGCCCAGGGTATCCAGCACCGCCGACCGCGTCACTCGCGCCAGGATGGCGGCTTCGGTCAGGCCCAGGGTGAGTGCCGGCAAAATCAGCGACTTCAGGGCAGGGCCGACGCCGGCGGACCAGCCGGGAAAACCCCCGGCCTCGAACCAGCCGAGCCCGATGGAGAACCACAGCACCAGCAGGATGCCGAACCAGAAATTGGGAACCGCGACGCCCAACTGGCTGAAGGCCATGACGCCGTAGTCGGCCGGGCGGCCTCGCTGCGACGCCGCCAGCAGGCCCAGCGGCAGGGCCGCCGCCGTGGAGACCAGCATCGCCAATCCCGCCAGCGGAGCCGTCACCACCAGCCGGTCCCGGATCAACTCCGCCACCGGAACGCCATAGGTGTGGCTGGTGCCGAGATCTCCCGTCAGCAGCCCCGCGGTCCAGGCGAGGTACCGGACCGGAGCCGGCTGGTCCAGCCCCATCTGGGCACGCAAGGCCGCCAGCGTATCGGGCCGCGCATCGACGCCCAGCATCAGCAAGGCCGGATCGCCGGGCAGCACCTCCAGCACCACGAACACCACCAGGGAGGCGAGCCAAAGCGTCAGCCCCAGCGTCAGCAGGCGCCGGCCGAGAAATCCTGTCATGCCTGCCCCGGATGCGCTCCGGCCAAGGCGGGCAGGCTTGCTTCCATCACTTCCACGAGGCTGCCGTCACGTCGTTGGCCGGCACCGGGCTGTTCTCCCACAGGCCCGTCAGGCCGGCGCGCTGGACGCCCGCCTTGGGAAGCTGGAACAGGAAGACGTTGACGCTGTCCTCCGCGATCACCCGCTGGGCGTCGCCATACAGGGTCGCCCGCCGTTCCGGCTCGACCGTCCGGCTCAACCCGTCCATGACAGCGGCGAAGCGGTCGCTGTGGTAGTCGAAGTAGTAGTCGGGCCGGTTGTAGATTTCGATGTCCAGCGGCTCGACATGGGAGATGATGGTCATGTCATAGTCGCGGCCCTTGAACACTCGTTCCAGCCAGGGCGCCCATTCCATCGGCTCGATCCGCAGCCGGATGCCCACCTGGGCAAGCTGGGCGGCGATGATCTCGCCGCCGCGCCTTGCATAGACCGGCGGCGGCAGCCGGATCACGGCGTCGAAGCCGTTGGGATAGCCGGCCTGCGCCAGCAGGTCCTTCGCCTTGGACGGGTCATAGGGATAAAGCCCGGTCAGATCTACATAGCCGGCCCGGTGCGGCGCGAAGTGGCTGCCGATCGGGGTGCCGTAGCCGAACAGGGCGCCGTCGATGACGTCCTGCCGGTTGATCGCATGGGCCAGTGCCTGCCGGACGCGGATGTCGCTGAACGGCTTGCGGCCGTTGTTGAGCGCCAGCACCGTCTCGCCCTCGGTCGTGCCGACCTTCACGACGAAGTTCCTGTCGGCTTCCAGGATGGGCAGGGATTCGGTGGCGCCCAGGTTGGGGAAGGCATCGACGTCGCCCGACCGGACGGCGTTGAGCTGCGCCGCAGGATCGCTGATGAAGCGGAAGACCGCTTCGTTCAGCTTCGGCGTCGCCGGGTCGCGGAAGTCCGGGTTGCGCACCAGCACGACGCGGTCGCCCGACACCCAGCGGTCGAACTTGAACGGACCGGTGCCGACTGGGCGCTGTTTGTTGGTCTCTCCCGATTCCGGCGCCACGATGGCGGCGTCGTTGGAGCCCATGTTGAACAGGAACTGGCCGTCGGGCCGTGCCAGGGTGACCTTCACCGTCAGCGGATCAGGGGTATCGACCGATTTGATCGGCGCGAAATAGCCCTTTTGGGCGTTGACCGAACCGTCGCCGCGCGCCCGGTCCAGGGCGAACTTGACGTCGGCTGAATCGAAAGCCGTGCCGTCATGATATTTGACGCCGCCGCGCAGGTGGAACGTGTAGGTCAGGCCGTCGCCGGATACCTCCCAGCGCTCGGCCAGTCCGGGGACCACGTCGCCGCGCTCGTCGATCCGGGTCAGGCTTTCGAACAGGTTGGAATAGGTCACCTCGTCGATCGCGGCGGCGGCGCCCGCCGTCGGGTCCAGGTGCGGCGGCTCCAACTGCATGCCGATGACGATGCGGCTTCGGTTCTGTGCCGCCGCCTCGTACGGAGCCAGGACCGTCGCTGCGATTCCGGTCGCCATGAAGCCGGAGGCCAGAAGCACGAGAAGGGATTTCATTCGGCACGTCTCCACTGGCCGTTTTTTGCGGGCCATGATGGCTGGCGTAACGGGGCGGATCAAGCGCGCAGGCTGATTCAGAGCGCCGGCCTCCAATCCTCCGCCTTTGCGGCCCTCCTGCCGAAGCCGCGAAGCGTTGCCGCCAGCTCCGCGATCTGGCCGGCGTTGCCGGCGGCAGGTTCGCCATTCCGGGCGGTGCGGTTGTTCTCGAACCCGATGCGGGAATGGCCACCCAGCAAGGCGGCGGCAACGGCGCAGTCGTGTTCCTGCCGGCCGAAGGCGCACATCATCCAGTCCCAGGCCGGGTCCTTCGCCGCCAGGAAGGGGATCAGGTCGGCGGGGGTGGACTGCTGGTCCGCCCGGTAGCGTCCCAGCACGAACAGCACGGACTTCATGCTGTCCGGAATGACGCCGGTGGCGTGCAGGTGCTTCAGCCGCGCCGCGTCGTCGGCATCGTACAGGATGTGCTGGACCATGATCCGCTCTCTAGCGCACCACGCGTAGAACGCGGCGGCACCCGGCTCCGCTGCGGCATCCGGCACCAGCTCGCGGAGCGCCATGGAAGCGGCCTCGGGTCGCAGGTCGCGGACCAGCGCCATCTGCTCCGCCGCCGTATAGCGGCCGACCGCCTCGGTCGTCGCCTGGATCACCATGCGGTCACCGACCGCCCGGCGCACGGCCTCGGTGGCGGCCCGAAACAGGTCGGCGTCCAGTATGTGCCGGCCTTCCGCGTCGCGGACATGCAGGTGAATCATCGAAGCTCCCGCTTCCAGGCACTCGGCGGCAGTGTCAGCCAGTTCCGCAGGCGTCATCGGCAGGTTCGGATGGTCGGCTTTGGTCAGCCGGGCGCCGTTGGGCGCCACGGCGAGAATGACGGGTCGAAATTGCTCGGTCATGGCAAAGGCTCCATGGTTTCATCGTCTACCGCCATGCTAAACACCCTGAACAACAGGGACGGCAAATGGAAAGGGATCGAACGATGACGGTGAAACGCCGCACCTATGTCGTTGGCGTCGGTATCGGTCTGAAGCCCGATGAGATCAAGGTCGAACACGAACTGGCCGTGGTCCATCTGGGCGATCCGCCCTTCTTCATGGCGGTCGCTCCGCCAGGCGATAAGCGGGAGCCGGTAATCGAATTGTCCGTCGGCGGTTTCCTGACCGATCTGGTGTGGCTGACGCCCAAACGCGCCCAGGGCCGTGTCCTGTTCAGCCTGATCGAGGGTGCGGCCGAAGCCGTCGAGTATGAATTCGAGATGACCGACGGCATTATGGACAACCCGGAGGAAGCGGTAGCCAGCCCCGGCGCGAAACCGGATGCCGGCACAGGTGGCGGCGGGAACGGCGACATCGAGAACGACGGGGCAATCGATCCGGTCGAGGACTTCATCGAACGGGTCAACAACGGCGAGATCACTCAACTGTCGCTGCTGGATTTCGAGACGCTGGAAGACTTCCGCGGCGTCCTGGGCGACGAGATGGACGAAGACGACTTCCAGCATCACCGTGCCGTCATGGACGAGATCGTCGAGGAAGCAAGGGTACGGGGCATTCCGGTGTCCAAGGTAACCGCTTCCGCCGATGAATACCGCCAGTGGCGGGCCGGCCAGCCGGAGCGGGAAAGCGGCGTGGAGACCATCCAGGCTTTCGCCGAACACCTCCGCGACCGCAAGCAGCAGGCGGAAGCCGGCTGAGCGCATGGCCGTTTTCGAGTCTTGTTAACCATGATTGGACTATACAGGCCGCAGTAGCACGCTCTGTATTCCGCCCCGTATCCCTGTGGAGTTTCCAGCCTAGTGTCATCGTCCTCCCAGGCTTCGTCTTCATGGGCCACGGCGGCTTCGGTCTATCTCGACCGCCGAATCATCGCGATTCTATTCCTGGGGTTCTCCAGCGGGCTGCCGCTGGCGCTGACCGGCGCCACGCTCAGCGTCTGGCTGGTCGAGGGCGGGATCGCCAAGACCGCCATCGGCATGTTCGCCCTGGTGGGGCTGCCTTATACCCTGAAATTCGCCTGGGCTCCCCTGATCGACCGCCTGCGCCTGCCGGTATTGACCCGGCTGCTCGGCCGCCGGCGCGGCTGGGCGGTGCTGACTCAATTGGGCCTGATGCTGGCGCTGCTGGGGCTCGGCTCGACCGACCCTGCCGTCGATCTGTGGCGGATGGCTCTGCTGGCGCTGGTCGTGTCGTTCTTCTCGGCCAGCCAGGATATCGTGCTGGACGCATGGCGGGTCGAGATCCTGGACGAGCGCCAGTATGGCGCGGGCGCTGCCGCCGTCGTGCTCGGCTACCGGATCGGCATGCTGACGTCGGGGGCCGGGGCGCTGTATCTGGCAAGCGTCCTGCCGTGGTCGCTGGTCTACACGATCATGGCGGCGCTGGTCGGCGTCGGTCTGATCACCATGCTGCTGAACCGCGAGCCGGAGATCCGCGTCTCCCCCGAATCGGCGCGGCGGGAGGCCGACGTGGCAGCCTTCCTGGAGCATCGGCCCGGTCTGGCCGGCTGGCGGGCGGAACTGCTGGCGTGGCTGTTCGGCGCCGTCGTCGCTCCCTTCGCCGATTTCATGACCCGGAGGGCCTGGGTCGCGATCCTGCTGTTCATCGCGATCTACAAGCTAGGCGACGTCTATGCCGGGGCGATGGCGACGCCGTTCTACCTGGAACTGGGCTTCAGCAAGATCGAGATCGCCAACGTCACCAAGGCCTTCGGCCTCGGCGCCTCCATAATCGGCGGATTGCTGGGTGGCGTCGTGGTCAGCCGGTTCGGCGTGATGCGCAGCCTGCTGGTCTGCGGCGTGCTCCAGATGGTGTCGAACCTGATGTTCGTCCTGCTCGCCCGCTCCGGCCACGACATCGGCATGCTGACGGTCGTCATCGCGGTCGAGAACGTCACCGGCGGCATGGGAACGGGGGCATTCGTCGCCTATCTGTCCAGCCTGTGCAACGTCGCCTATACCGCCACCCAGTACGCCCTGCTGTCATCCTTCTCCGCCGTGGGACGCGACTTCCTCGCGGCGTCGAGCGGCTGGCTGGCCGACAGGATGGACTGGGCCTCCTACTACCTGCTCTCGACCTCGGCGGCGCTGCCGGGACTGCTGCTGCTGCTCTGGCTGATGCGCCGACAATCGCTGAGAACCGAGGCGGTGACGGTTTCCGGCTGATATCGAGCCGGAACGGTAATCTTCATCGCCGCCGGCCG
>DASQKT010000216.1:0-2769 GCA_035630415.1 Skermanella sp. | reverse complement strand
CGATTTCCAGTTCCTGATCGAGGAACTGGCGGTCGGCGCCCAGTTCAAGCTCCCCTACATCCATGTCGTCGTCAACAACTCGTATCTCGGGCTGATCCGGCAGTCGCAGCGCGGCTTCCAGATGGACTTCCAGGTCCAGCTTGCGTTCGAGAACATCAACGCGCCGGAGTTGAACGGCTATGGCGTCGATCATGTCGCGGTCGCCGAAGGCTTCGGCTGCAAGGCCATCCGCGTCACCGATCCCGGCGAGATCCAGGCGGCCTTCGCCAAGGCCGACGAGCTGATGGCGCAGTACCAGGTTCCGGTCGTGGTCGAGATCATCCTGGAGCGGGTTACCAACATCGCCATGGGCACCGAGATTGACAACGTCACGGAGTTCGAGGAAATCCTCGACCTCCCGGAGCAGCAGCCTCACCGCGTGCTGGTCTGAAACGAAGTATCGAAGAAAAAGGGAGGAAGCATCATGCCGAAATTCGCGGCCAATCTGACGATGCTGTTCACCGAGTACGATTTTCTCGACCGGTTCGAGCGGGCCGCCAAGGCCGGCTTCCGGGGTGTCGAGTACCTGTTCCCCTATCCTTATAAGGTAGAGGATCTGGTCCAGCGCCTTGAGGCCAACGACCTGACGCAGGTGCTCCATAACCTGCCGGCCGGCGACTGGGGCGCGGGCGAGCGCGGCATCGCCTGCATGCCGGACCGGGTCGGCGAGTTCCGCGACGGCGTCGGCAAGGCGATCGAGTATGCGACCGCGCTGAAGTGCCCGCTGGTCAACTGCCTCGCCGGCATCGTGCCGGCCGGGGTGGAGCAGACCAAGCTGCGCGACACCTTCGTCGGCAACATCAAGTACGCCGCCGACGAGTTGAAGAAGCACGATATCAAGCTGCTGATCGAGCCGATCAACACCATCGACATTCCGGGCTTCTATCTTACCCGGACCAATCAGGCGATCGACCTGATCGACCAGACCGGCTCGGACAACATCTTCGTCCAGTACGACGTCTACCACATGCAGATCATGGAAGGCGATCTCGCCCGCACGGTCGAGAAGAACCTGTCACGGATCGCGCATATCCAGCTCGCCGACAATCCGGGCCGCAACGAGCCGGGTACGGGTGAAATCAACTACCCGTTCCTGTTCGGCCATTTCGACCGGATCGGCTACGACGGCTGGATCGGCTGCGAGTACAAGCCGAAGACCAAGACCGAAGAAGGCTTGGGCTGGTTCACCAAGGGCTGACGAAGCTTTATCCCCTCTCCCTGAGGGAGAGGGCTAGGGTGAGGGGGTGCAGCGCGGCGCGTTGATGCCATACATCCCCTCACCCCGCCCCTCCCAGAGGGAGAGGGGAGCAAAAGTGCGGCGCGACAAACCGACATTAGTCGGGTATAAACATTTCACGGAGGGAGCGAAAAATGAAAGTAGGTTTCATCGGGCTTGGCATTATGGGTCGGCCGATGGCGGGTCATCTGATCGACGCCGGGCATGAACTGTACCTGTACGACATCCAGCCCGTTCCCGACGAACTGACCGGAAAAGGCGGCATCGCCTGCAAGTCCGGCAAGGAAGTGGCCGAGAAGGCCGACATCATCATCACGATGGTCCCCGACACTCCCCATGTCGAAGCAGCGCTGTTCGGCGAGAACGGCGTCGCGCAGGGTTTGTCGAAGGGCAAGACCGTCGTCGACATGAGCTCGATCGCCCCAATCGAGACGAAGCGTTTCGCTTCCGAAATCAACAAGCTCGGCTGCGACTATCTCGACGCGCCGGTTTCCGGCGGCGATGTCGGCGCCAAGGCGGCGTCGCTGACCATCATGGTCGGCGGACCCGAAGCGGCGTTCGAGAAGGTCAAGCCGCTGTTCGAGAAGATGGGCAAGAACATCACGCTAGTCGGCGGCAACGGCGACGGGCAGACCACCAAGGTCGCCAACCAGATCATCGTTGCCCTGACCATCGAGGCGGTTGCCGAAGCCCTGCTGTTCGCCGCCAAGGCCGGAGCGGACCCGGCCCGCGTCCGTCAGGCGCTGATGGGCGGCTTCGCATCGTCGCGCATCCTGGAAGTGCA
The DNA here is from genome assembly GCA_035630415.1 of Skermanella sp. Lineage (GTDB taxonomy): Bacteria > Pseudomonadota > Alphaproteobacteria > Azospirillales > Azospirillaceae > Skermanella. The sequence goes on along the minus strand of DASQKT010000216.1, from coordinate 709 downwards.
TGGCGAGCGGATGATCAAGCGCAACTTCAATCCGGGCTTCCGGATCGAGCTGCACCAGAAAGACCTCAACCTCGCGCTTGCGGGCGCCAAGTCGCTCAATCTGTCGCTGCCCAATACCGCCAGCACGCAGCAGCTCTTCAACGCCTGCGCCGCCCAGGGCGGAGCGCAATGGGACCACTCCGGCCTGCTGCGCATCCTGGAAGTGATGGGCAATTTCGAAATCGGTCAGACCGCGCCCGGCGGCGACGACTGACCCAACCGCAAGTGATGTCATGACACCCTCAGAAAGCCCGGCTTCGGGGCAGAAAAAGGCGCCGATCTTCCGGCGTCACCGTCAGACCAAGATCGTCGCGACGGTCGGCCCGGCCAGTTCGTCGGCCGATATGCTCCGGCGCCTGATGCTGGCCGGGGTGGACGTCTTCCGGCTCAACTTCAGTCATGGCACGCAGGAAAACCACGGCGAGGTGCTGGCCCGCATCCGCGCGCTGGAGGTCGAGTACGACCGCCCGATCGGCGTCATCGCCGACCTTCAGGGGCCGAAGCTCCGCATCGGCTCGTTTGCCGACGGCGCTATCGGCCTGCGGGCGGGCAGGGTGATCCGGTTCGACCTGGACCCGGCGCCGGGCAACGAGGAGCGGGTCTGCCTGCCGCATCCGGAGGTCATCTCCGCGATGAAGGTCGGCAGCACCCTGCTGCTGGACGACGGCAA
>DASQKT010000215.1:0-3159 GCA_035630415.1 Skermanella sp. | reverse complement strand
AGCCGGGGAGTGACCTATGATGACCTTCGATGACGCCACCGCAAAATGATTACAATTGCGTACTTCCGCCTACGCGAAGGGGGGCCTCATCACTCCCCCTCCTGCCGGCAAGACCGCATCCCCGCAGGACCACTTTCCTTGCGCAGGAATCTCCTGAAAATCTGTTTCGCACTCCGGAAGCCGGGGCCGGCTGGCATGCCCCACCCCCAGCCCTCACTCCAGCGCCGCCGCTATCGCGTCGTCCACCCGTTCCAGCCAGACGAAGTTCAGCGCGGTGCGCGCGGCTTCCGGAATTTCCTCATAGTCCCGCCGGTTGCGCGCCGGCAGCATCACCGTCGTGATTCCCGCCCGCTGGGCCGCCAACACCTTCTCCTTGATGCCACCGACCGGCAGCACCAGCCCGCGCAGGCTGATCTCGCCCGTCATCGCCAGATCGCTGCGGATCGTCCGTCCGGTCAGCAGCGACACCAGCGCCATGAACATGGCGACGCCGGCGCTTGGGCCGTCCTTCGGGATCGCTCCGGCGGGGACGTGGACGTGGATGTCGAACTTATCGAACTCCACCGGGTCGGCCCCCAGCACTTCCGGCCGCGACTTGACGAGGCTGAGCGCCGCCTGCGCGCTCTCCTTCATGACGTCGCCCAACTGACCGGTCAGGATCAGCCGGCCGTTGCCGGGCGTGCGCGTCGCCTCGATGAACAGGATGTCGCCGCCGACCGGAGTCCAGGCCAGTCCGGTCGCCACACCGGGGACGCTGGTCCGCATCGCCGTCTCGCTCTCGAACCGGCGGCCTCCCAGGATCTCCGTCACCTCGTCGGGGCCGATCACCAGATGGTCGATGGTGCCTTCGGCGATCCGCATCGCGACGTTGCGGAAGACTCCGCCGATCAGGCGCTCGAGGTTCCGGTTGCCGGCTTCCCGCGTGTAGTAGCGGATGATCTCCCGGATCGCGTCGTCGGTGATGGCGGCTTGGTCGGGCGTCAGCCCGTTGGCCGTCAACTGGCGGCGGACAAGATAGCGCTTGGCGATCTCGACCTTTTCCTCCTCGGTGTAGCCGGGCAGGTCGATCACTTCCATGCGGTCGCGCAAGGGGCCGGGGATGTTCTCCAGCACATTGGCGGTCGCGATGAACATGACCTTGCTCAGGTCGAACGGCACGCCCAGGTAGTTGTCGCGGAAGGTGCTGTTCTGCTCCGGGTCGAGCACTTCCAGCAGCGCCGACGAGGGATCGCCGTGGAAGCCCTGGCCCAGCTTGTCCATCTCGTCCAGCATCATCACCGGGTTGCTGGTGCCGGCCTTGCGCAGCGACTGGATCACCGTGCCGGGCAGGGCGCCGACATAGGTCCGGCGGTGGCCCCGGATCTCCGCCTCGTCATGCAGGCCGCCCAGGCTGACGCGGACGAACTTCCGCTCGGTCGCCCGCGCGATGCTCTGGCCGAGCGAGGTCTTGCCGACGCCGGGCGGGCCGACGAAGCACAGGATCGGGCTGCGCCCCTCCGGGTTCAGCTTGCGCACCGCCAGGAACTCCAGGATGCGGCGCTTGATCTTCTCCAGGCCATAATGATCCTCGTCCAGGATGCGCCGGGCCGCCGCGATGTCGATGCTGGTCTCGCTGAAGGCCGACCACGGCAGCTCGATCAGCCAGTCCAGATAGGTCCGGATCATGGCGTATTCGCCGGCGGCTTCCGGCATCCGCTCCAGCCGGCGAAGCTCCTTCAGCGCCTGGGTTTCGACCTCCGGCGGCATCTTCGCCTTGGCGATGGCTTCCGTCAGTTCCTGGACCTCGACCTGCTTGGCGTCGGTCTCCCCCAGTTCCTTCTGGATCGTGCGGAGCTGTTCGCGCAGCACGTATTCGCGCTGGCGTTCGTCCATGCTCTCCTTGGTCTGCTCGCTGATCCGGCGCGACAGGCGCAGCACTTCCAGCCGGTGGCCCAGCAGGGTGCCGACCTTCTCCAAGCGGCGGGTCAGGTCGAAGGTCTCCAGCACCTCCTGCTTCTCGTCCGGCTTCAGGTCCATGTAGCTGGCGACCATGTCGGCCAGCGCCGATGGGGTCGGGATGTTCTGGACGGCGGCCAGGAGTTCCTGCGGGGCCTGGGGCAGGAGCTGGACGGCTTCGACCGCCTGCTGGCGCAGGTTGAAGAAACGAGCCTGGATCTCGGTGTCCATCCCTTCCGGTTCCTGCACCGTCTGGATGCGCGCCACCAGGAACGGATAGCCGTCGAGATATTCCAGCACGCGGAAGCGCTGCTGGCCCTGGGTGACGACATGGTGCGTGCCGTCGGGTGCCGTCAGGTAGCGCATCACGGTGCCGACGGTGCCGACCCGGTGAAGGTCCAGCCCGGTAGGCTCTTCCGTCGTTTCGTCGCGCTGAAGCACGAAGCCCAGCGGCTTTTCCGTCCGGATCGCGTTCTGCGCCGCCGCGATCGACTGCTTGCGGCCGACGGTGACGGGGGCGACGACGCCCGGAAACAGCACCATGTTGCGCACCGGCACGATGGCGATGGCATCGTCCGGCAAGGGCAGATTGTATTCGGTCTGGGTGTGGGAGTCGGTAGTCGTGACCATGTCAGCTCCTTAGCCTACCTTGCGGAGTGCCAGCACGAGGCATCCGTCGGCAAGCTCGCGGCGGCCGAGTTCGAGCGGGCCGGGCGGCAACTGGATCTGCCGTTCGAACCGGCCGTGGGGGATTTCCATCCGGTGGATCAGGCCCGTCTTGTCGCCGACGGGCAGGGCACGCTCGCCGACCACAATCAGCACGCCGCCGTCGATGACGACCTGCACCTGATCGGGCCGGACGCCGGGCAGCGCCACGACGACCAGATACTCGTCCGCCGTTTCGATCAGATCGACAGGCGGCTGCCACGTCGGGCGCCTGCCCTGGGCCGGCGTCGCAGCGGGCTGGAAGAACTGGCGGTGCATCCGCTCCGCCTTGTCCATCATGTCGAGTGCTTCGGCCCACATCCAGATGCGGGGATCACGCGAGGGCATTTTGCCACTCCCTCCTCAAAACTCGGTTCGTCTCTCAAGTGGTCAGAGCAACAGATAAATTCGAGAGTGGGCACGCGGCATCTCGGATCAAAGAAGACAGCATGGTATACCCGCTATACCGAAGTCTGCTTCAAGGCCCACTTGAAGTCCCAAGAACACCGCGCCAACGCG
>DASQKT010000214.1:0-2376 GCA_035630415.1 Skermanella sp. | reverse complement strand
CTGCGGCAGCGGCAATGTCGGCGGCGGTACCGGTGCCGCCTGCGGCGTCTGGAGAGGGGCGACCATGAAGACCAGAGCCTTCAGCGGCGGATTGCCTGGCGGGATCTGGAGCGTCACCTGACAGTCCTGGGGTAGGGGAGTCGGCGTCTTCAGGCTGACCTCGCCCGCCTGCGTCCTGACCTTGACGTTGCCGTCGCCGCTCTGCTCGATCACCGTCCCGGACACGACGACGGTCCGGAGAAGCTCCTTGAGCTTTTCCGGCAGCTTTTCGAGCGATGCCTCTCCCGCGGGTTCGGGGGCCGCCGTCGTCACGGTTCCGGTCGTGCCGGCGCTCGTTCCCGCCGTTCCGGCAGGGGGCGGTGCCACGGCGGGCGGAACCGGACCGGTCATGGTGCGCCGGTCATTGCGGGCCGAACAGTTTTGCCGCCAGATTGCGCACGTCGGATGCGGCGTCGGAACTGGGCGAGCGCATCAGCAGCGGCGTCTGGTTGCGGATCGCGTCACGCACCTTCTGGTCGCGCCGAATGATGCCGGCCAGCGGCGGCGCGAACTTCAGGAAGTTCTGGCAGGCCTTCAGGATCGTCGTGTAGGTCCGCTCGCCCTCCCGCACGCTGCTCGCCATGTTGACCACGATGCGCAGGTCGGCATTGGGATTGGTCGCATGGGTGACCTTGATGAAGGCGTAAGCGTCGGTCAGCGATGTCGGCTCGTCCGTCGTCACGACCAGCGTGATCCCGGCCGGGCCGGAAAGCTGGCGCACCGTCCGGTCCACGCCGGCCCCCAGATCGATCACGACGGCATCGTAGCTGCGGGCGACCGTCATCAGGTCGTTCCGCAGCTCGTTGAGCCGCGCTACCGTCATGTTGGCGAGGTTGCCCGAGCCTGACCGGCCGGCAATGATGTCGAACCCGCCATCCTTGAACCGCTCAGCCGCCGCCTGAAGCGAATACCGGCCATCCACCACGGCGCCCAGGTCGCGCTTCGGCATCAGGCCAAGCTGGATATCGACGTTGGCGAGGCCGAGATCGCCGTCGAACAGCAGGGTATTCCGGCCCAGCTTTGTAAGCGCATGGGTCAGCGTGATCGAGAACCACGTCTTGCCGACACCGCCCTTACCGCTAGCCACCGCAATGACGTTATGGCCACGCAACTGGGTGATGTTGGCGGGGAAAACCGATGATATGTCGGTCATGAAAAAGTTCCCGTTTGCTTGGCTGTTCGTGCGGCGTGCTGCACGTGATTGGGAAGCAATAGCTGTGCCAATGATAATGAATTGAGGGAACTCAGGCCTTCCGCTACCTGCGGAGTGGCGCTGATGTCGGAAAAGCTCAGGCGTGCCTCGTAGGCGATCGCCAACAGGCTGCCCAGCCTGCGGGTCATGTCGAGCCGGGTCAGCAGCAAGCGGCGGGCGCCGAGTTCGCGGAAGGAAGATCCGACCTCGGCAGCTTCCGCCGCGTCGCAGCCGGCCGGCAGGACCAGGACCGGTTCCAGGTCGGCGGCGTTCAGCAGGTCGCCAAGTTCGTTCATGTCGTCGGGATCGAAGGGATTGCGCCCGGCGCTGTCGATCAGCACCTGCTCGACCCCACGCTGGACGCTCAGTGCGTCGGCCAGGGCGTCGGTATCCTCGACCGCCAGCAGTTTCAGCTTGAGCAGCTTGGTGAAGGCGGCGAGCTGATCGACGCCGCCCGCCCGCGCGGTATCGGTGGTGATCACCCCGACCTTGCGGCCGCTCATGGTGGAGCGGGTGGCAAGCTTGGCGATCGTCAGTGTCTTGCCGGCCCCTGGCGGACCGATCAGCATGAACGGTCGGGGCGCCCGGCCCAGCGGCAGCGGCTGGAAGGTGAAGATGCTGTCGAGCGCAGCCGACAGTGCTCCCAACGGGTCGTCGGTGTCGTAGGTCGAGATGATATTGAGCAGCCGGTCGGTGATCAGCGGCGGCGTTCCATGGCGCGACAGTGCGTCGCAGACCAGATCGACGACATCGACTTCGGGCTCGCGGCGGTAATGGCGGCCATGATCCCGGTCATGGTCGTAGCCGCCATGGGACGGCTCCGGGTCATGGCTGGAGGGCGGCGGAAGCGGCTGCTCTTCCGCATCGTCGATCGCAGCGGTCAGGCGGACGCCGCCCTCCTCCTCGCGCGTCGCGACGATGATGGCGTCATCGCCCAGGGCGTCGCGGACCAGCCGCATCGCCTCCACCATGGACGGAGCATGAAAGCTCTTGAGCCGCACCTTATTTCTACCTTTCCATGTCCTGCGGCCGATTCTGCCAGATCATCGTTGCCAGACCGTCAATTCCCGTAACTTCTGGCCCACGTCTTTAGTTACATAACTTTAGATTTGTCCCAACGTGCGGATCTTCGCCTTTGGGTGGAT
>DASQKT010000213.1:0-4565 GCA_035630415.1 Skermanella sp. | reverse complement strand
AGATGCCGGCCGGCGCTCTTCATCAGGCGGGCGAAGCCTTCGATTCCGTTGATGAACCGGCGCTGGCCTGGGGCGGGCGGAAGTCCGCCGAAACCGCCATGGGCGTAGAAGACCGGCAGCAGCGTCAGGCCGATGCCAGTAGCTGCCGCCGCCGCCACGATGCGCCCGGCCATCTCGGCGGGATCGTCGTAGGGGCGGCCCTTGGGATCGTGGTGGAGGTAGTGGAACTCGCCCAGCGTCGTGAACCCGGCCTCCAGCATTTCTGAGCAGACCAGCGCCGCAATGGCCTCGACATCGTCGGGCGTCAGCCGGTCCAGGAAGCCGTACATGGTCTGCCGCCATGTCCAGAAACTATCGGCGCTGTCGCCGCGCTGCTCGGCCAGACCGGCCATGGCACGCTGGAAGGCGTGACTATGCAGGTTCGCCATGCCGGGCACCACGACATGGCCCAGCTTCTGCGCCTCGCCCGGCAAGGCATCGGCGGTGATGCCGGAGATCATGCCCGACGCATCTACCTTGAACACCACGCCGCGAGCCCAACCATTAGCGAGCAGAGCGTTGCCGGCGAAAAATTCCATGGGGCCTCCCACGAGTTCTGGACACGAACGGTTAAGCCGCGTTAATTGTATATACAATAACGGCTCACCAAAAACCACCGGATAGAACTCACCGGATAGACAGGGGGACGGGGCTTGAAGCTGGATCGGCTTTGGATCAATGCGCGGATCGCGACGATGGAGCCCGATGGAGAACCATACGGTGCTATCGTCAACGGCGCCGTCGGCTGCCGGGGTGGCCGGATCGCTTTCATTGGCGACAGCGCCGAGGCAACCGGCCATGACGCGGCCGAGATCATCGATTGTGAAGGCCGCTGGATCACGCCGGGGCTGATCGACTGCCACACCCATCTGGTCTACGCCGGCGACCGCGCCGCCGAGTTCGAACTGCGGCTGGAAGGCGCCAGCTACGAGAAGATCGCCAGGGCAGGGGGCGGCATCCTGTCCACCGTTACTGCAACCCGCAACGCCGACGAGGAAGCCCTGGTGCGGGCCTCGCTGCCGCGCCTGGACGCGCTGCTGGGCGAGGGCGTCACGACCGTCGAGATCAAGTCCGGCTACGGGCTGGAAACCGCCGCCGAAATCCGTCAGCTTCGCGCCGCCCGGCGCTTGGGATACGAACGGCAGGTCGGGATCGAGACGACCTTCCTCGGCGCCCACGCCAAGCCGCCGGAGTTCGCCGACACTGGCAGCTATATCGACCACGTGATCGGGGAAATGCTGCCCGCCGTCCACGCCGAGGGTCTGGCCGACGCAGTCGATGCCTTCTGCGAAGGCATCGCCTTTTCTCCGGCCGAGGTCGAACGGCTGTTCGAGGCGGCGCATAGCTTGGGCCTGCCGGTCAAGCTGCATGCCGAACAGCTCTCCGGGCTCCACGGCGCGACGCTGGCGGCCAGGTTCGGGGCGCTGTCCGCCGATCATGTCGAGTACGCCGATGCCTCCGACGTCGCGGCGATGGCCAAGTCCGGGACCGTCGCGACGCTATTGCCCGGCGCGTTCTACACCCTGCGCGAAACCAAGGCGCCGCCGGTCGATCTGTTCCGCAAGGCGGGCGTGCCGGTGGCGATCGCGACCGATGCCAATCCCGGCACCTCGCCGCTGACCTCGATTCTGCTGACGATCAACATGGCCTGCACGCTGTTCCGCCTGACGCCGGAGGAGGCCTTGGCCGGCGTCACCCGGAACGCCGCCAGGGCGCTGGGCCGGGACAGCGACATCGGGACGATCGAGCTTGGCAAGTGGTGCGACCTTGCCATCTGGGACATCGAGCGTCCGGCCGAGCTGGCGTACCGCATCGGCTTCAATCCCCTCCACACCCGCGTCTGGCGAGGCCAGTGATGAACAAACCTATCGTCGAGCGCCGCGACGCGCCGCTGATCCTGTCGATGCCCCATATCGGGCGCGAAGTTCCGGACCATATTGCGAGCCAATTGACCGACAAGGCGCTGGAGTTGGAAGACACCGACTGGTGGATCGACCGGCTCTACGACTTCGGCGAGGAACTGGGGGCAACGGTGATCCGGGCGACCGCGTCCCGCTACGTAATCGACGTCAACCGCGACCCGAGCGGCGCGTCGCTCTATCCAGGACGGGCGACGACCGGGCTGTGCCCGACCACCGATTTCGACGGCGTGTCGCTATACCGGAACGGCTCAGGCCCGGACGACGAGGAGATCGACCGGCACCGGCGGCCCTGGCATACCGCGTATCATGAAGCGCTGGCCGCCGAGATCGCCCGGTTGCGCAGCCGTTACCCGCGCGTCGTGCTGTACGACTGCCACTCGATCCGCTCCCATGTGCCGCGATTATTCGACGGCGAATTGCCGGTCTTCAACATCGGGACCAACGGCGGCGCTTCCTGCGCGCCGGAGGTGGAAGCCATCGTCACCAGCGCCTGCGCCGATGCCGAACCCGACGGCTACGACCATGTCGTCAACGGACGCTTTCGCGGCGGCTGGATCATCCGGCACTACGGCGATCCGGAAAACGGCGTCCACGCCGTTCAGATGGAGCTGGCGCAGCGCGCCTACCTGACCGAGGAAGCGCGGCCCTGGAACTTCGACCCGGCCAAGGCGGAACAGCTCCGCGCCGTGCTGAAACCGATGCTCCACCGCCTCAGCTTCTGGGCCACCAGGGCTTAAGTCCTGGGCTTAAAAAGGAACCGCCGCCATGACATCGACGCCTCCTCCCGCATCCCGCCTCGACAATGCTCGCAAGATCCGCAGTCCGCGTGGGATCGAGCTGAACGCGAAAAGCTGGCTGACCGAAGCCCCCTTGCGGATGCTGATGAACAACCTTGATCCCGAGGTGGCGGAGAAGCCGGAAGCGCTGGTCGTCTATGGCGGGATCGGCAGGGCCGCCCGCGACTGGCAGTCGTTCGACCGCATCGTGGATTGCCTGAAGACCTTGAACGAGGACGAAACGCTGCTGGTCCAGTCCGGCAAGCCGGTGGGGGTGTTCCGCACCCACAAGGATGCTCCCCGCGTGCTGATAGCCAATTCCAACCTCGTGCCGCGCTGGGCCGACTGGGACCACTTCAACGCGCTCGATAAGGTCGGGCTGATGATGTACGGCCAGATGACGGCCGGGTCATGGATCTATATCGGCAGCCAGGGGATCGTCCAGGGCACCTACGAGACCTTCGTGGAAGTCGGCCGCCGCCACTACGGCGGCGACCTTGCCGGGCGCTGGATTCTCACAGGCGGGTTGGGTGGCATGGGCGGAGCGCAGCCGCTGGCCGCGACCATGGCGGGAGCTTCCATGCTGGCGGTCGAGTGCCAGCCGTCGCGGATCGAGATGCGGCTTCAGACCGGCTATCTCGACCGCAAGGCCGATACCATCGAGGAAGCGCTCGATATCATCGAGCAGGCGAAGGGGCAGGGGAAGCCGGTATCGGTAGGATTGCTCGGCAACGCCGCCGAGATCTTCCCGGAACTGGTCCGGCGCGGCATCCGTCCCGACGCGGTAACCGACCAGACCTCCGCCCACGATCCTCTCAACGGCTATCTTCCGGCGGGATGGACGCTGAACGAATGGGAATCGAAGCGCGAGCGCGATCCGAAGGCGGTGGAAACGGCCGCAAAGCAGTCGATGGCAGTCCAGGTCCAGGCCATGCTGAATTTCCACGCCCTGGGTGTCCCGGTGCTCGACTACGGCAACAATATCCGCCAAATGGCGAAGGAGATGGGTGTCGCCAACGCCTTCGACTTTCCGGGCTTCGTCCCGGCCTATATCCGGCCGCTGTTCTGCCGGGGCATCGGCCCGTTCCGCTGGGCGGCGCTGTCGGGCGATCCGGAGGACATCTATCGGACGGACGCCAAGGTGAAGGAGCTGATGCCCGACAACCCGCACCTGCACAACTGGCTCGACATGGCGCGGGAACGTATCCGCTTCCAGGGCTTGCCGGCCCGCATCTGCTGGGTAGGATTGGGCGACCGCCACCGGCTGGGGCTCGCCTTCAACGAGATGGTCGCCAGTGGCGAGCTGAAAGCCCCCATCGTGATCGGCCGCGACCACCTGGACAGCGGCTCCGTGGCGTCGCCCAACCGCGAGACCGAGGCGATGCGCGACGGCTCGGACGCGGTATCCGACTGGCCGCTGCTGAATGCGCTGCTGAACACGGCGTCCGGGGCGACCTGGGTGTCGCTGCACCACGGCGGCGGCGTCGGCATGGGCTTCTCCCAGCACGCCGGCATGGTGATCGTCGCCGACGGTACCGCCGATGCGGCGCGGCGGCTGGAGCGGGTGCTGTGGAACGACCCGGCGACCGGTGTCATGCGCCACGCCGATGCGGGCTATGAAGATGCAATCGAGTCGGCGCGGGTAAACGGGCTCGTGTTGCCGAGCTTATGAAAAAGGGGGGCCTTCTCCCAAAGGCCCCCCTTTCCGCCTGCTTGCGATGCTTACTTGAAGAAGCCGAACACGCTGAGCGCCGTGTAGACCCCGAGCAGGACGATGGCGATGCTGCTGATGACCAGAACCGCGTTGAACAGGCTGCCACCGTAGATG
>DASQKT010000212.1:0-5062 GCA_035630415.1 Skermanella sp. | reverse complement strand
GCCCGCCATTGCCACCGGCGAGGATCAAGCCTTCCATGCGAGGCTGAAACAGACCGGCGCCCGTTTCCGCCACAGCGAACGCGTCCGGGTCTTCACCTCCGACCGGCAGGACGGACGCGCCGCCGGCGGCATGGCGGCGACTCTGGCGGAGTGGCGGTCGGCTCTCGCGAACGGCAACGACATCCTTGTCGAGTGTCCCGACGCGGTCGTGAGGCGGCTGACCGGAAAGCTTGGCGAAGGCAGGGCAGGGGTGGACAGGATACCCTTGGAAGACGCGCTGCCCGTACTCGGCAGGACGGCGGCGGTGCTCCGGTGACGGCCTATCGCCGCGTCGGGCACGGTCCAAGATGCCGCATTGGTGGATGCGGAACGGTGACGTAGTGGCTGCGGAGTATCGAGCGCATACATCCGCAGGAAGCCCGCACCGCAGTCATGACCCAGCAGCACGACCTCCTGTTCCGGGCTCTCGTCGACGATGTCGGACGGGCGGCCGTCCTGACTCGCGACTATCTGCCGGAAGCGATCGCATGCCGCCTGTCGGACGAACTCCCGGTTTTGCTGGACGGCAGCTTCGTCGACAACACCCTGACCCCGAGCTGGACGGACCGCCTGTTCTCCGTCAGCCTGCGCGACGGCGGGTCGATCCTGGTCTATATCCTGCTCGAGCACAAAAGCTATCCGGATGCGAAGACGCCGCTTCAGGTGCTCGGCTACATGGTCGAGATCTGGCAGCGCCTCGTGGCGCGCGATCCGTCGATGATGCGCAGCCTGCCGCCTATCGTTCCGCTCGTGTTCTATCACGGCCGAAGCGGCTGGAAGGTGCCGACCTCGATAGTCGATTGCCTGGATGCCGATCATGGCTTGGCCGAGTATCTGCGCGACCTGCGATACTACGTCCGCAACATCGCTCATATTCCCGACGGCGAGCTTTCCGCCGATCCGGAGGTGAGATCCGGTCTGCTGTCGCTCAAGCATGTCTACCGGGGCGGACTGGACCCGGAACCCCTGCTTCAGACGATCCTTTCCGGATTGCGCGACGGGTCGCCCTTTGAAGAGCAGGTAATTCGCTATATGCTTGAAATGTATCCGCTGATCACGATCGACCTGCTGGTCAGGGTGACTCGGCGGGTCAAGCCGCACCGGGAGAGGGACATGGTATCGCTTGCCGCTCAGGAATGGATCAGGCAGGGCAGGGCCGAGGGTATCGCTGAAGGTATCGCCAAAGGCGAAGCCAGAGGTGAGGCGAAAGGTGAGGTCAAAGGCAAGATCGAAGGCATCCTGATCGCGCTGGAGGCCCGCTTCGGCTCGGTTCCTGCCGATGTCGAAGCTCGTGTTCGTCAGGCTGCTCCGGAAAAGCTGAACGATTTGCTGAAGCGTGCCTGCACTACGCCTTCGCCCGATGCTCTTTTCTCGGAGGAGTCGAGGCACTGATCCGCAAAGACAGTTTTTTGCTTGGTAGTGGGCAGCCTCTCAGCCCGCCTTCCGCAGCAGGGTCAGGCGATAGTCGCCGGTGGAACGGTCGGTTACGCTGCTGAAGCCTTGGCGGGTGAGGATTCGGTCATGGACTTCGTCTCCGGTCAGGGGATAGTCCGTCTCCCGGATGTAATGGACCAGCAGCAGGTCGCCGCCGCTACGCAAAAGGTCATGGCAGTGCTGCGCCGCGCGGTCCAGGTCCGGCATCGACAGGTAGTAGCCGACCTCGGACATCAGGATCAGGTCGAACGGACCTTCGGGAGCTTCCGCCGGGAATTCCATGCGCGCGAAGCGGACATGGGGGAGGTCGGCGTTTCGCTCCACCGCCTGGGCGAGGGCCAGCGGAGATATGTCGACCGACAGCAGTGCTTCGCAGCGCCTTGCAAGCTGGCGCGTCAGGACTCCGATCGAACAGCCGATCTCGAAGGCGCTGTCGTAGCGGGAACTGTGCAGGGCCTTGAGGGTGTCCTCGTACTTCGCCGCTTCGTAGGGGCTGGTCGCGAAGCGCCAGGGATCGGGATCGCGCCGGTAGATGTCGTCGAAGTAGCTACCGGGCAGGGACGGTTTCATGGGATAGCCTCGAGGTAGGTTTCCCAGTGGCGTTCGAACCGCCGGAGCATGGCGGGCTTAAGGCGGAAGCCGTCGGGATCGTCGGAGATCAGGTCGGATGTCTGAGACCGGTGGCAGCTTATGGCCCGCAGCTTGGCGTCGAGCACGCCGGTGATGTCCAGGCGCCAGGGACGGAATCCCGGCGGAGTCGCCGTGGCGGCTTCATCGTTCCAGATCACGTATTCCAGCAGGCGGACCGGACGGATGATGCGGGCGATGACGGCTGTGGCCAGGGCAAAGGCGGCCTGATGGTCGCAGTGGGGATCGTCGCGAAAGGATACCGCTATCGTATCGACGCCCTCGGGCGGGAGAGCCGAGGCGACGCGCCCGACCGCTTCGGCGAAGTCCGGATTGCCCGGATGCGGCACGGCGGTATCGCGCAGCCGCAGGAATTGCGGTGGGAACGGCAAGCCCAGGGCGGCTACCGCCGCCCGCGTTTCTTCCTCCCGCAGCGCTCTCAACCGTTCCGCCGGAAAGGAGCGGGAGTTCGGGTGCGATCCCGTGCCGTCGCTGACCACCACGACCAACGGCGGTCTGCCCACGGCCGCGAGCCTTGCGATCAGGCCGCCGCAGCCGAGGCTTTCGTCGTCCGGATGAGGGGCGACGATTGCCACGCTTCCCAGCGCTTCGAGTGGTTCGAGGCTGTCTTCCGCCGTCCCGGTCATCCGGCGTTCCCGCGTGCCAGCACGTGGCGGCCGACCGCCGCCAGCGTCGCGTCGGGAGCGGGCTGGCGCAAGTAGGTCGTGAGGTCGCGGACGCGGCGTTCCAGCGGATGCGGCCTGAGCAGACCCGCGACGCCGATGCTCCGCACGGCATGTTCCGTCACGTCGAGACAGACCCGCTCGATGGCGGTGCGCGTCATATTCGCCTGGTGGACCGCTTCGGCAGCGGCATCGGGGGCAGGGTCCGGCAGCCCGAAGACGAGGTCGGCGGCTTCCGCCGCCCGGATCAGCCACGCCCGGCCGCTCTCCACCAGGACCGCCATGGAGCCGACGCGGGCGGTCTGATAAGGGTCGCCGTCGCGGCCGGTCTTGCGGAGATGCGCGATGGTCTCGTCTGCCAAGGCTTCGGCGCCGCCGAGCTGGACGGCGGCGAACCGGACGGCCCCGCCCGAGAACCAGGGCTGGCGCTGGTAGTCCCCCGGCGTTCCGATCAGGTCGCCGGCGTCGATCGCGACATGGTCGAGGCGGATAGCGCCGCTGACCGATGCGGCCATGCCGAGCGGGGTCCAGGCGGAGGAGTCGGACTCCATCGGCAACTCGTCGGCACGGAGCAGGCACATCTGCGTGCCGTCCTGGCCCTTCGATGCCACGGTGACGATGGGCCGGCCGATATGCCCGGCGCCGGAGCAATAGGTCTTCTCGCCGTTCAGGACGATCCCGGCGTCGCCGCCGGTCATGTCGATCCCACGAGCGCCCTGGGTGTTCCAGACCGCGAACATGTGCCCGGCAATAGTATCGAGCGCCGCTCGCCTGAACTGAGCCTCCGTCCCGAACTGCGCGATGAGCTGGAGGGCATTGCAGTGCCCCTCGTAGAGCCGGCCGACCGACAGGTCGACGCGGCCCACCGCCCTCAGCGTGTCGAGCAGGGGGCGCATGGTTCCGGGGAGCAGCCCAAGCCCGCATCCGCCGTATTCCGGCGGCAGCGGAGCGGACAGGAGCCCCGACCGGGTCAATGCCGCGACCGCTTCGGTAGGGAATCCGTCCTCGGAAACCGGGCCGGTGATGGTTTCGGCGAATTCCGCCGCGCGCTCGCGCGCTGTCGTCGGAGTGTATCGGGCGCCGGGACCGGCGGCGGTCTGTATGTTCATGACAGGCTAACGCCCGGCCATGGCTGAAAGCTCCATGGCCGGGCGTCGGTCCGCCGGTGATTCCTACATCACGGCTCTTACATTACGGCGCCGATCTGCCAGGGCACGAACTCGCTGTCGCCGAAACCCTGCTCCTCGCTCTTGGTGTGCTTGCCCGAAGCGATATCGAGGACGAGCTGGAAGATCCGCTCGCCCGCCTGCTCGATCGTCTCCTCGCCGTCGGCGATGGTGCCGCAGTTGATGTCCATATCGTCGGCCATCCGCTGGTACATCGGCGTGTTGGTTGCAAGCTTGATCGATGGGGCCGGCTTGAAGCCCGAGACGGACCCCCGGCCGGTCGTGAAGGCGATGATGTTGCAGCCGCTCGCCACCTGACCGGTCACCGCCGCCGGGTCGTAGCCGGGTGAGTCCATGAAGACGAAGCCCCTGGCGGTGATCGGCTCGGCATACTTATAGACGTCCACGAGGTTGGTCGTGCCGCCCTTGGCCGCCGCACCCAGGGACTTCTCCAGGATCGTGGTCAGGCCGCCGGCCTTGTTGCCGGGGGAGGGGTTGTTGTTCATCTCGCCCAGGTTGCGGGCGGTGTAGTCTTCCCACCAGTGGATTCGCTCGATCAGCTTCTCGCCGACCTTCTGGCTGACCGCGCGGCGGGTCAGCAGGTGTTCGGCGCCGTAGATCTCCGGCGTCTCGCTGAGCACGGCGGTACCGCCGTGGCGCACCAGCAGGTCGGCGGCCGCTCCCAAAGCCGGGTTGGCGGTGATGCCGGAATAGCCGTCGGAGCCGCCGCATTGCAGCGCCAGCATCAGCTCGCTGGCCGGGACGGTGGTCCGGCGTGCCTTGTCGGCTTCGACCAGCATGGGGCGGATCATCTCGATGCCGGCCTGGATCGTCTTGGCCGAGCCGCCGGCGTTCTGGATGTTCATCACCTGGAACAGCGGACCGCGCTGGATGCCGTAGGCTTCCAGCAGGAAATCGATCTGGTTGACCTCGCAGCCCAGGCCGACGATCAGCACGCCGACGAAATTGGGGTTGCGGGCATAGCCCCACAACACGCGCTGAAGATTGGCGTAGCCCTCGCCGCTGTCGGCCATGCCGCAGCCGGTGCCATGGGTCAGCGCCACGACGCCATCGACGTTGGGGTAGTCGGGCAGCAGGTCGCGCTCGACCTTG
>DASQKT010000211.1:0-8771 GCA_035630415.1 Skermanella sp. | reverse complement strand
CGAAGGCGCCCAGCGACTGGCCGCAGGAACCGCGCAGCTGCACGGTGACATGGCCGGGCTTGAGCCCGGTCATGCCGAACTTGCGGGTGACCATGGCGGACAGGCGCGTGCCGATGGCCCGGTGCGTGTTGCGCACGTTGTAGGCCAACTGCATCTTCTCGCCCTCGTCGAACAGCGGGCGGGCGTCGGCGATCATCCGGGCGTCCAGCGTGTCCGGGACCTCGTTGCGGCCCTGCATCGTGCAGTAGCGCGCGCTGTCGCCGGGATCGGCCTGGGCAAGCAGCGGGTTGAGGTCCAGGTCGTCCAGGTGAGCCGCACCCCGGCTGACCTGATGGAGCAGGTCGGTCCGGCCGATCACCTCGTTCAGCGTCTTGAAGCCGAGTTGGGCCAGGATCTCGCGCACTTCCTCCGCCAGGAAGGTGAACAGGTTGACTACCCGCTCCGGCGTCCCGACGAACTTCTTGCGCAACTCCTCGTCCTGGACGCAGACGCCGACCGGGCAGGTGTTGCTGTGGCACTGCCGGACCATGATGCAGCCCATGGCGATCAGGCTGGCGGTGCCGACGCCGTATTCCTCGGCGCCCAGCATGGCGGCGATGACGATGTCGCGGCCGGTCTTCAGGCCGCCGTCGGTGCGCAGCCGGACCCGGTGGCGCAGACGGTTCAGCGTCAGCACCTGATGGACCTCGCTCAAGCCCATCTCCCACGGCACGCCGGCATACTTGATCGAGGTCTGCGGGCTGGCGCCGGTGCCGCCGACATGGCCGGATACCAGGATCACGTCGGCGTTCGCCTTGGCGACGCCGGCCGCGATGGTGCCGATGCCCGAGCGCGACACCAGCTTGACGCAGACCTTGGCGTCCGGGTTGATCTGCTTCAGGTCATAGATGAGCTGGGCCAGATCCTCGATCGAGTAGATGTCGTGGTGCGGCGGCGGGCTGATCAGCATGACGCCGGGAGTCGAGTGGCGCAGCTTGGCGATCATCTCGGTAACCTTGAAGCCGGGCAACTGCCCGCCTTCGCCGGGCTTGGCGCCCTGGGCCACCTTGATCTCGATCTCGCGGCACTGGTTCAGGTACTCGGCGGTGACGCCGAAGCGGCCCGACGCGATCTGCTTGATCGCGGAGTTCCAGTTGTCGCCGTTCTTGTCCGGCTTGAACCGCGCCGGGTCCTCGCCGCCCTCGCCGCTGTCGGACTTGGCGCCGATCCGGTTCATGGCGACGTTGAGCGTGCCGTGCGCTTCCGGCGACAGCGCGCCCAGCGACATGCCCGGCGTGATGAAGCGCTTGCGCAGCGACGTGATGCTCTCGACGTCGTCCAGCGGGATCGCTTCCCGCGTGGAGCGGAAGTCCAGCAGGTCGCGGAGCTGGATCGGAGCGCGCTTGTTGGTCGCTTCCGTGTACTTCTTGAAGGTCGGATAGCTGTCGGTCGCCACCGCCTGCTGAAGCATGTGGATCAGACCGGCTTCCCAGGCATGCCGCTCGCCGTTGCGGCGGTACTTGTAGAAGCCGCCGATCGGCAGAGCGATGACGTCCTCGTTATAGGCGATGGCGTGCTGCTCCAGCACCTTCTTCTGGATGCCGGCCAGACCGATGCCGGAGATGCGGCTGACCATGCCGGGGAAGTGCTCGGCCACCAACGCGCGGCTCAGGCCGACCGCCTCGAAGTTACAGCCGCCCCGGTAGGAGCTGATGATCGAGATGCCCATCTTGGACATGATCTTCAGCAGACCTTCGTCGATCGCCTTCTTGAAGCGGTACAGGCATTGCTCCAGGGTCAGGTCGCCGAACAGGCCGCGACGGTGGCGGTCGGCGATCGCCTCCTGCGACAGGTAGGCGTTGACCGTCGTGGCGCCGACGCCGATCAGCACGGCGTAATAGTGTACGTCCATGCACTCCGACGAGCGTACGTTCAGCGACGTGAAGGTGCGGAGCTGCTGGCGGACCAGATGGGTATGGACAGCGCCGGTCGCCAGGATCATCGGCATGGGCGCACGGGTGGCGCTGACACGCTCGTCCGACAGGATCACGTGGGTGGCGCCGCCACGGACGGCGTCCTCGGTTTCCTGACGGATGCGGCGAAGCGCATCGCGGAGCGCGTGGGCGCCGGCGGTGACGTCGAAGGTGCAGTCGATCTCGGCGGCGGTCTCACCCATGTAGCCGCGCATCGCGCCCAGCTCGGCCGTCGTCAGCACGGGGCTTTCCAGCTGGAGCAGACGGCACTGGCCGGCATCCTCGTCCAGGATGTTGCCCAGATTGCCCAGCCGCGTGCGCAGGCTCATGACGCGCCGTTCACGCAATGAGTCGATCGGCGGGTTGGTGACCTGACTGAAGTTCTGCCGGAAGAAGTGGTGCAGGCCGCGATACTTGTCCGAGAGCACGGCCATCGGGCTGTCGTCGCCCATCGAGCCGATCGCTTCCTTGGCCTCGTCCACCATGGGATGAAGGACCGTTTCCAGGTCTTCCATGGTGATGCCGACGGAAAGCTGGCGGCGGCGCAGCTCTTCCTTGGCGAGCACGGCGGGTTCCGCCGGCGCCGCCTTGACGAGGCTGTCCAGTTCCGTGATCTCGCCGACCCACTTGTCGTAGGGCTTGAGCGCGGCGAGATAATCCTTGATCTCGCGGTCGTGGTACAGCTTGCCCTCGGCCAGATCGACAGCGATCATCTGCCCAGGCCCGAGCCGGCCCTTCTCGACGACCATCGTCTCGTCGGTCTTCACCATGCCCGTTTCCGAGCCGGCGATCAGCAGGCCGTCGTTGGTGATCGTGTAGCGCATCGGACGCAGGCCGTTGCGGTCCATGCCGCCGACAGCCCAGCGGCCGTCGGTCATCGCCAAGGCGGCCGGTCCGTCCCACGGCTCCATCACGGCGTTGACATAGCCGTACAGCGCCCGGTGCGAGGCCGGCATCGTGTCGCCGGCCGCCAAGGCTTCGGGGATCAGCACGGTCTTCGTCATCGGGGCGGAGCGGCCGGCGCGGGCCACCACTTCGAACACGGAGTCGAGTGCGCCCGAGTCCGAGGACCCGATCGGGATCACCGGCTTCAGGTCGTTGATGTACGGACCGAAGCACTCGTGGTCCATGCGGGTCTCATGGGCCTTCATCCAGTTCACGTTGCCCTTCAGCGTGTTGATCTCGCCGTTGTGGGCGAGCATGCGGAAGGGCTGGGCCAGCGGCCATGTCGGGAACGTGTTGGTCGAGTAGCGCTGGTGGTAGATCGCGACGTTGGAAATGAAGCGCTCGTCCAGCAGGTCCGGATAGAACGACGTGAGCTGTTCCGCCAGGAACATGCCCTTGTAGACGATCGAGCGCGACGACAGGGTGCAGATGTAGAAGTCGTTGATCTGCTCCGCCCGCACGGCGGCTTCGATCCGGCGGCGGATGATGTAAAGCTCGAGCTCGAACTTGTCGTCGGTCTCGCCCTTGGCGTTGCCGATGATGATCTGCTCGATTTCCGGACGGGTGGCGTTGGCCTTCTCGCCGATGATATCGACGTTCACCGGCACCTGACGCCAGCCGTAGATGTAGTAGCCGAAGTTCAGGATCTCGGTCTCGACGATGCAGCGGCAGCGCTCCTGCGCTTCCAGCGACAGGCGCGGCAGGAACACCTGACCGACCGCGAGCGGGCGGTCCGGCGGGATATGGCCGATCAGCTTGACGTAGTCGTGGAAGAACTGCTGCGGCACCTGAATATGGATGCCGGCGCCGTCGCCGGTCTTGCCGTCGGCATCGACTGCGCCCCGGTGCCAGACCGCCTTCAGCGCCTCGATGCCCTTTTCAACCACGGACCGGCGGGGCTTGCCGTCGATCGCCGCGATCATGCCGACGCCGCAGGCGTCGTGCTCGTCCGCCGGGTCATAGGCGTGTGCCGCCGTCAGAGCTTCGACGTTCGCCTTGTACTCGGTAACGAACTGCTCGCCCTGGTTCAGGATTTCATCAGTCATGGGCGTGATCCTTTCTGAGTGCGGCGTCGAAGTTGACGATTAAGGCGCCACGCTGCGGGAGCTGGCGGAAATTTACGATGGATAGCCGTGCCGTCATGGTTTTATCCCCGTGACGAATGCTTGACGTGCCGCCGGTGCCAGCTTGGGCCGCCCCATGGGCGACAGCGACCGGCGGGCGGACCGAACCGGCTGAAGAAGAACCGGCCGAAGAAGGCAGGGGCAGCCCGGAACTGCCGGGCTACCGCCTTGCTCTCCTTACTCCGCCGCGACCGCGGCTGCGGTAGTGCCGGCTTCGGCCTTCTGGAGCAGGTAGCTGTGCATGTGCTCGGCCACGTCGCGGCCGTCGCGGATGGCCCATACCACGAGGCTGGCGCCGCGCACGATGTCGCCGGCGGCGAAGACGCCGTCCAGGCTGGTCATCATGGTGCGGAAATTGACCGTCACGGTACCCCAGCGGCTGACCTTCAGGCCGTTTTCGCTGAACAGGGTGGGCAGGTCTTCCGGGTCGAAGCCGAGAGCCTTGATGACCAGATCGGCTTCCAGGATATAGCCGGAACCGTCGATCACCTGCGGAGTCTGGCGGCCGGTGGCATCGGCGACGCCGAGATGGATGCGATGCGCGCGAACGCCGGTCACCAAGCCGTCCTTGCCTTCAAACGCTTCCGGCGCGGATTGCCAGACGAACTCGACGCCCTCTTCCTCGGCGTTGTGGACCTCGCGCTGGGAGCCGGGCATGTTGGCCCGGTTGCGGCGGTAGAGGCACTTGACCGACTTGGCGCCCTGGCGGATCGCCGTGCGGACGCAGTCCATCGCGGTGTCGCCGCCGCCGATCACGACGACGTTCTTGCCGGCCGCGTTCAGCGCGCCGCTGTCGTATTCAGGCACCGCGTCGCCCAGTCCCTGGCGGTTGCTGACGGTCAGGTACTTCAGCGCCGGGATGATGTTGCCCAGCTCCGAGCCCGGCGCCGTCAGGTCGCGCGCCTTGTAGACGCCGGTGGCGATCAGGACGGCGTCGTGGCGGCCGCGCAGGTCGGCCAGCGTCGCGTCGCGTCCGACCTCGAAATTGGTGTGGAAGATCACGCCTTGGTCGGCCAGCAGCTTGACCCGACGGTCCACGACGTACTTCTCCAGCTTGAAGCCGGGAATGCCGTACATCATCAGGCCGCCGATGCGGTCGTAGCGGTCGTAGACGTGGACCTCGTAGCCCTTGGCGCGGAGTTGTTCCGCCGCCGCCATGCCGCCGGGTCCGCCGCCGATGATGCCGACCGACTGCGCGCGCTCGCGGGTCGGAATGCGCGGCTTGACCCAGCCGCGTTCCCAGGCCGTGTCGTTGATGTACTTCTCGATCGAGCCGATCGTCACGGTGCCGTGAGTCGATTGCTCGATCGTGCAGTTGCCCTCGCAAAGACGGTCCTGCGGACAGATGCGGCCGCAGATCTCCGGCAGGTTGCTGGTCGCCGACGACATCTCGTAGGCTTCCTCAAGGCGGCCTTCGGCCGTCAGCTTGAGCCAGTCCGGGATGTTGTTGTGGAGCGGGCAATGGACCTGGCAGAACGGCACGCCGCACTGCGAGCAGCGGCTGGACTGTTCCTCGGCACCGCTCTGATCGAACTCGCCATAGATCTCTTCGAAGTCGTGCCGGCGCGCCGAAGCTTCCCGTTTATCGGGCATGCGCTTCTCGGTGCGGACGAACTGCAACATCTTCTGCGCCATGGCGAACAATCCTTCAGCTCAACCCCCGCCGCGAACGCATGGCTTTGATTGCCCCGTTCGACTTAGGAGATTCACGGCCGCATCGGCGTAACCGCGTGGAGGTGGAAACAAACTTGTCCAGACTATGTCGGATACCGACCGTATACGTCAAAAAGCTAGGCCTGACCAGCAAAAAACAACGAATAGGACACGTTTGTTGACTAAATTTTTGAGGAAGGTTCGATCTGCTGAATATATAGGCGCTCAGTTCATTTAGTTCTCACCCTAATAGGTCCGAAACGCGACTATCGGCTTTTAGCAACCGGAGTTGCCGGCTATTCTAACCGCAGGTGCAGCAAAATGTCTTGCACCGCATTAAAAACCCGGCATTCGTTCGAATGCCGGGTTCTCGGTGAAAGAATGGAGTGTGCCGTCAGGCCGAGTAGCTGCCGGCCCGCTGGGAGAAGCGGCCGCCGACGCGGAAGCGGTCCAGGTAGGTCGGGATGATCACCTCGGCCGCCGTCGGAGCGACGCCCAGATCGTTCAGGGTCGCGGCGCCGGGGGCGACCACGTTGTCGCGCTTCAGCAGTTCCACCTGATCCAGGGTCAGCAAGGGCTTGGGCAGCTTGCCCAGGATCTTGCCCTGAAGTTCCGCGACGCTCCATGGCACGGTGACCAGGAAGCGCTTGCGGCGGGTTTCCGCCAGCACCAGTTCCATGATCTCCCTGAAGCTGTAGACGCGCGGTCCGCCCAGTTCATAGGTCTTGCCCGGTGCGGCGGGGTTTTCCAGCGCCTTCATGATCGCATCGGCGACGTCGCCGACATAGACGGGCTGGAACTTGGTGTGGCCGCCGCCGATCAGCGGCAGTACCGGCGAGATCCGGGCCATCGCGCCGAAGCGGTTGAAGAAGCCGTCTTCCGGGCCGAACACGACGCTGGGGCGCAGGATCGTCGCTTCCGGGAACGCCTTCAGGACCGCCTGCTCGCCGGCGGCCTTGGAGCGGGCGTATTCGGACGTCGATCCGGCGTCGGCGCCGATCGCCGACATCTGGATGAAGCGCTGGACGCCCGCCGCCTTGGCGGCCCGCGCGATCCGGCCTGGAGCGTCGCCCTGGGTGCCGCTGAAGGTATTGACGCCTGACTCGTACAGGATGCCGATCAGGTTGATCACGATATCGGCATCACGCACCGCGGCGGCGACCGAGGCGTCGTCATGGATATTGGTGGCGATCGGAATGATCTGACCGACCGCGCCGTTGGTGCGCAGGAAGTTGGCGTTGCTCGGGTGGCGGGTCGCGACCCGGATGATCGTGCCTGTCTTGGCCAACCGCTTGATCAGGTGGCGGCCGATGAACCCGGACCCGCCGAAAACCGTGGCTACCCGATACCGAAAGGACATCGCTTTCTCCAAAACCTGATTTTTGCCGGCGCCCCTCGGGCCTTGGTGAGGGCGATCGGGGGCTGTTGGGCAGTGCTTATAACGAAATGAAGTGCCGGGAGCCAGCGTAGAGGCGATGCCTGGGAGGTGGTGCGGCAGAGGAGCGCGACCACCTGCAATAACCGCCTGGGAGAACCACCTGGATCAAATTGTCAAAAAGGGTTTGACAGGGCGCGTGCGGCCCAATAAATACCCGCTCCACGTCGCCCAGGTGGCGGAATTGGTAGACGCGCAGGTTTCAGGTACCTGTGGCAGAAATGTCGTGGAAGTTCGAGTCTTCTCCTGGGCACCAATTCCTTTGGTAACGGCCGCTAGATCGCAGGTATCCCGATATCGGGATATAGGCGGATCGAAGCGGCCGTTTCCGCTTTCGGGATGCAGCGCAGTGCCCATAGAGCTTTACGACGGCGACCTGCCGGACGGCCTCGATTTCGGCGATACCGTCGCCATCGACACGGAAACCATGGGGTTGAACCCTGTCCGCGACCGCTTGTGCTTGGTTCAGCTTTCGGCCGGCGACGGCAATTGCCATATGGTGCAGCTTCGCCAGGGCCGATACGAGGCTCCGAACCTGAAGCGGCTGCTCATCGATCCCGACGTCACCAAACTGTTTCACTTCGCCCGGTTTGACATCGCCGCCATCCAGGCTTACCTGGGAGTCGTGTGCCAGCCGGTCTATTGCACCAAGATCGCGTCCCGGCTGGTCCGCACCTTTACGGACCGTCATGGATTGAAGGACCTGTGCAAGGACCTGCTGAACGTGGATCTGTCGAAGCAGCAGCAGTCTTCGGACTGGGGTGCGGCGGAGCTGACGCCCGAACAGCTCAAATACGCGGCGTCGGACGTACTTCATCTACACGAGATGCGCGTCAAGCTGGATGCCATGCTGGAGCGCGAAGGGCGCACCGAACTGGCCAGGGAATGCTTCCGTTTCCTGCCGACCAGGGCGGCTCTGGATCTTGGTGGTTGGGAAGATCAGGATATTTTCGCTCATTGATTGTGAAATCTTTTTCTTTATTCGCGACTGAAGGGAATCTACGCCTCATTGCTGCCCATGTTGGATGCAGAATGAGCCGTTCCGCGGCAATTTAACAATGGTGCGGGTTTGACCGCATCCGGGCTGAGCGGCATACTGCCGTCGCCGCATGCAAGCGGCTACCGTAAGCGTCGCTTGACCGTGGCGATGCCGCCGCGCCGGAATCAGCCCCGCCAGATGCTTGGGAGTTCGCCAGCCTTGGACCATTCCACCGATCCCGACAGCACGCTCGGCGACAAGGCGCCAGCCGGCGTGTCCGCCGACAGCGACATCGCGGTGGCGCGGCGGGTGCTGCGCGTGGAAGCCGAAGCGCTGATGGATATGGCGGACGGCCTGGACGACAGCTTCGCCCGCGCCGTCGACGCTCTTGCCGGCATCACCGGCCGCGTCGTCGTCACCGGCATGGGCAAGAGCGGCCATGTCGCGCGGAAGATCGCGGCTACGCTGGCCTCCACCGGGACGCCGGCCTTGTGGGTCCATCCGGGCGAAGCCAGTCACGGCGACCTCGGCATGATCGCGCGCGACGATGCGGTGATAGCATTGTCCAACTCCGGCGACACCGCCGAGCTGTGCGATATCGTGGCCTACGCCAAGCGTTTCCGCATTCCGCTGATCGGCATCACCCGCCGGACGCATTCGTCCCTGGCGGAGCAGTCGGACGT